>JBBKWN010000155.1:0-10234 GCA_037968955.1 Rheinheimera sp.
AAATAAATCTCGCACTTGTTGCAGCATATCGCTTAGCCGAAAACGCACTTTTTCTAGCTCTAATTTGCCCGCTTCGACTTTCGAGAAATCCAAAATATCATTGATAATACTCAATAAAATTTTACTAGAATTGGTTATTTTCGACAGATACAGCTGCTGTTCGACAAAAGATTCGGTATTTTGCGCTAATTGTGAAAAGCCAATAATAGCGTTCATCGGCGTGCGAATTTCATGGCTCATATTGGCCAGAAAATCACTTTTGGCTTGCGCTGCGGTCTCTGCTTTGGTTTTGGCTTGTGCCAACATCTGCATGGTATTTTCCAGATGTTGGGTCCGCTCATTAACCAATAAACTTAATCTTTGCTGCTCTCGCAACGACAGATTTAACCGCCAGCGGATCACCGCAGCAATGCTCAGCGCCGTCAGCAACGTATAACTAAGCAGCGCCCACCAGCGTAAATACCAAGGGCTGATGATCTGTAGCGGCAAGGGGGTGGCCGTGCTGATGTCACCAATTGCATTTTTATATTGCAATTCAAACTGATAGCGACCGGCGGGCAAATTGGTGTAATCACGATAGGTTTCACTGCTCCAGCTGGACCATTGTGCTTCAAAGCCACTGAGTTTCACCCTGAACCGCAGGGTATCGAGGTGGCCAAACCGCGGGACCGTGTATTCAACACGCAGTGAGTTCTGACTGGCCGCCAGTTGCAATGGCTGGCCTGGCAGATGCGCCAAAGGTTCACCTTGATGGACTACTTTGCGGATCAGCGGCGGGAAGGGCTGGCTACTGGCGCCAGCCGCCGATTTTTTTGCTGCGGCAAAACGGAAAATACCTTCGGCGCCGCCAAACCAAATGACATCATCACTTTCTATCATAATTTCGTCCAGCGGCGTATCCGCCAATGGATAGAGCGGTGCTGTAGTCCATTGCAAAGTCTGGGCACTGGCGGCTCGCTCATGCTCGAAGTTGCTGGTCGCCATCGGCACGGCGGCGCCGGCTTGTCGCTCGCCAGTCTGATTATTCCACGTCAACATCCACAATCGGTGCTGACTGTCGCGCGCCGGTGCTCGTACCCAAGGCTGCTCAATAAACAACGACTGATAAATGGGATCGGGATAAAACTTTTGGCGAGTAGCATCAAAACGGTAGACCCCTTGGACGGTGGAAACGAATAATTGCTGATCGAGCATCGACACCGCATTGCGGTTATCGCTGGGTAAGCCGTGCGCTTTGCCAAAGTGGGTGACAATCGGGGGGTGGCGCTGTGCATCCGTTGTTGCGGCAGGCAGTTGTAGCCGATACACACCATGGGCCAGCGAGCCGACCCATAATTCACCGTCGGCGGTTTCAACCAGACTATTGATATTGCCGCTGACCCCTTTAATCAACGGTTGTGGCTGCCAGCTGCCGGCAGTTTTAACAAGGCTCATCAGGCCATTTTGTAGCCCTAACCAAATGCGTTGTGGTTGTATGGTTGATGGTAACAACACTTTGCTGGCAACTGGGCTGTTTAATAACGGTTCGGCCTGTTCGCCAGCCCATCGATAGACGCCTTTGTTATTGGCAACGAATAACTCGTTGTCCACAGTCGCTAGACTCCAGGTTTGAAACTTCAGCGCGGGTAATTGTATAAAACCAGCTTGTTGGCCGCTTGGTGTCTCTAGTCGAAATAAACCTTGGCTGGTACCGGCATAGAGCTTTTGTTGATGGCGGTGCAGCGCATGGACGTTGCCGGTGAGTCCCGTTGCATGGTTAAACAATGAAATAGCTGACGAGGCTTCAACACGAGCTAGGCCATGATCCAACGCCAGCCATAACCCTTGTTGTGGATCTTCGTACATAGCGCGGACGTTATCGTTCAGTAAACCGGAATTGATATTCAGGTGATTAACCAGTTTGCCCTGCGTGTTGAGTAAAAATACGCCATCGCGCACTGTAGCAACGGCCAGTAAGCCACTGCGTAACATTTTGCTATTGTAAAGTAGAGCTTGATTTAAGCGGCTGTCGATGTCTGTTGCAAATGGCTGCAGCCCCTGCTGATCGAGTAGGAAAAACCCTGCGCCACGACAGCCAATTAACAGCTGCTGTTCGCCCCAGGCTTCTATGGCAAAAATGTTTTTATGTTGCAGCTCAGTCGTGCCGGGCACGGGTTGTAACTTGCCGTCAATGAACTGCAGCAAACCACGTTGTTCATCGATGAGCAGTATTTTATCGTCAACTTGAAAGGCTTTGCCAAAATGGCTGTCGCTGTGCCAGGTATGCACTTGTTGTTCGTTGATCAAAAACACGGCACGACGTGATACAAATAACACCCCATTGGGTGTAACAAAGGTTTGGCGAATATCGGAAAAATCTCGGTATTGCTCGGGAATACGATCCGTCCATGAGACATAACGGCTGCTGTCGCCACTGACTTTTCCAGGGGTGATGTAACCCAAATCACCTTTGGCCCCGACAAAAATCCGGCCATCGCTACCGACAGCAAGTGAGCGCACCACCGATTGGTTGTACGTCTGGATAGTTTGCCAATGGACACCGTCAAACTCCAGCACCCCGACATTATTGCCCACATACAGAATACCGCGTTGATCCTGCACTATGGCCCAATTTTGGGTTCCGCCATTATATTCTTTGGGTTTGTAGTTTTTGAGCAGTGGCAAGCCGTTTTCGCTGGCTAGGGCGGCAAAATTGCCAGCAACCAGCAGCAATAGCCAGCACCATCGCCAGAGCTGGCGATAGACATGATTAAAGGGGGATGGCGAAACGCCAGGCGCGGATCCTTGCACACTGTACCTCGTTTAACTGATAGCACTGACCTGAACATTGACTCAGGTCGAACTTTAGACAGCGCTATAGTACATGGCTAAGTGTCGCATGCTAAAGAAAAATTACCAGAGCATGTGGCTTAACAACAGCAAATGGCGTTCGAAGCCGCGGCAGACTGTCCTTTGAGGCCGCCCGCGCTTGTGATGGAGCTTACTCTTTGTCCTTCATAATTTTATCCAAATAGCCCATGGCAAAGGCCGAGAGCACAAAGGTGATATGAATAAACAAGTACCACATAATTTTGTCATTCGGAATATTGGGCGTGTTCATAAACACTTTAAGTAAATGAATCGATGAAATGGCGACAATGGAGGCGGCAACTTTGTTTTTTAACGAGGCGGCATCCACCTTGCCAAGCCAGTTTAATTTTTCATCTTGCTCATTGATATCCAGCCGTGACACAAAGTTTTCGTAACCAGAAAACATCACCATCACAATCAGACCGCCGACCAGCGCAATATCAATCAGCGATAACACCACCAGAATTAAATCGACTTCTTTAATGCTAAATACCGAAGGCAGAATATGGAACACTTCTTGGAAAAATTTAATGCCAAGCGCCAGCAGCACCAGACTTAGCCCAAGGTAAATCGGCGCCATAATCCAGCGTGACGCATAAATTAGCTTTTCCAGTAATACTTCCATCGAATTTGAATCCTTAAATAAAGTGTCCTGTGGCGATCTGGGGATTTTATCTTGAAAATCAACCAAGGGAGCGAAATTGTCGGTCGCTGTACTGTACATTTATCAGAATTATCGCACAATGCCACGCAGTGCCCGTTCGCCTACGGGGTTTCGCGCGTTGAATATGCACTCTAATCAGTTGAGACAAAGGACATTGATGATGAAAAAAACTATGTTGGCATTGGCGTTGCTGTTAAGCACCAATGGCTGGGCCGATGAAGGGATGTGGCAACCACATCAACTGCCGGAACTTGAAAATGTATTAAAAAGCAAAGGGCTGCAAATTGATGCCGCCAGTATTGCTCAGCTGACCAGTTTCCCAATGAACGCCGTGATTAGCTTAGGTGGTTGCACCGCTTCTTTTATCTCCAATCAGGGCTTAGCGGTTACCAATCATCATTGCGCCTACGGTAGTATTCAGCACAACAGTACCGCGCAAAATAATTTGCTACAAAAAGGCTTTCTGGCCAAGACACTTGGCGAAGAACTACCGGCCGCCCCAGGTTCGAAAATTTTTGTTACCGAACAAGTCGACAACGTCACCAAGCAAATTAGCCAAGAGCTGACGCCGCAACTACAGGGCAAAGATCGGTTTGATAAAATTGATCAACTGCGCAAAGAACTGATTGCCCAGTGTGAAACCACCGCCGGTTATCGTTGTGGTGTCTACAGCTTTCATGGTGGTCTTGAGTACTATCTGATTAAACAACTGGAAATCAAAGACGTCCGTTTAGTGCATGCACCCGCTGGTGGAGTTGGTAAATTTGGCGGCGATATCGACAATTGGATGTGGCCGCGCCATACCGGCGATTATTCATTTTACCGGGCGTACGTGGGTAAAGATGGCAAACCGGCCGAATTTAATGCCGAGAACGTGCCCTTTACGCCGCCTTCGTTCTTAAAAGTATCGGCCAAAGGTGTGCAAGAAAACGATTTTGTGATGGTGATTGGCTACCCAGGTCGCACCAACAGATATAACACCGCATTTGAACTGAAAAATATGTTCACGCAAAACCTGCCACAGTCTAAAGCTTACCGCGAAGAAACTATGGCTTTAATTAAACAAATTGCGCCAGCTGGTTCAGAGGCCAGAATCAAGTATGAATCGATACTTGCAGGCCTCGCCAACTATGCCAAAAACTATGAAGGCATGTTGCAAAGTTACCAAAAAGGCAGCACACAGCAGCGCAAAGACGAATCTGAGCAAGTGATGCAACGCTGGATCAAAGCAGATGCCGCACGTCAGGCTCGGTTTGCTCCGGCCTTGAAAAACTTGCAGGAATTGTCTGAGCAAAATATTGAATTCCAACAACGGGATCTCATTCTAAATTACTTTGGTTATGCCCAGACTTTCAGTACTGCCCGCAAACTGTATCGGTTGGCGCAGGAGTCGGCAAAACCAAATGAAGAGCGTGAAACCGGTTATCAGGAACGGGATCAAGAGCGTTTTATCGCTGGTTTAAAACGCATGTCACGTAGTTTTGATGCCACAGTCGATTTAGCAATTGCCCAACATTTCTTAAAACATTACCGCCAGTTACCCGCTAAACAACGTGTTGCGGCTGTGGACACGTTTTTTGGTTTAAAAGGCGCCGACTTTGATGAAAAAGCGCTGCAAGCAAAATTGCAGACGATGTATCAGCAAACCAAGTTAGGTGATGAAACGGCTCGTTTAGCCTGGGTCGGCAAATCGGTTGCAGATTTTAAAGCCAGTGATGATCCGATGATTCAATTTGCTGTAGCAATGTATGACACTGATTTGGCAGATGAAAATAACAATAAAACGTTATTGGGTAAATTTGCCGTGGCGCGGCCTAAAGTGATGGAAGCGGTGATTGCGTTTAACAAAACCCAAAATAAGCCAGTCTATGCCGATGCCAATAGCACCTTGCGTGTCACCTACGGCACCGTGCAAGGTTACCAGCCGCGGGACGCCGTCAGCTACACACCCTTTACCACCGTTAAAGGCATTGTGGAAAAAGCCACCGACGTCGACCCATTTGATGCGCCCTTAGCACAATTGGCCGCCATTAAAAAAGGCGACTTTGCCGGCTATACCCATCCGACATTAAACACCGTGCCGGTGAATTTTTTAAGTAATGTCGATACCACTGGCGGCAACTCGGGTTCGCCGACACTGAATGGCAAAGCCGAACTGGTTGGTTTGTTATTCGACGGCGTGATTGAAGGCATTATTGGTGATGTGGATTACGATCCGCAGTTAAATCGCTCTATCCACGTCGACAGCCGTTATATGCTGTGGCAAATGGACAAGGTCGATGGCGCGACTAACCTACTCAAAGAAATGGATATTGTACGATAACCCCAAGTTTGCGGTTGGCACAATGCCACAAACTGAGTGAACTCGTATTGATGTCACCTGACACACGGCTGACGGATGGAACCATCAAAACGTCAGCAGTGTGCAGGCATCATGTAATTTTGTTGTGGCCGCAGGGCTCTTCATGCGCAAAGCTTGATGCGCAAAGCTTATCATCGGCGTTGCTGGGATATCAGTACGATGGTGCGGCACTTCAGCACAATGAGACGAAAAATAGGCATGGTTATCGTTAGGACGCCCCTGCCTACTGCATGCATTTGGCAATGCACTTGGGAACAGCATCGTGAAAGGGTTGTCATCAGAAGGTACATTCTCGGCAAAAGAACAGGCCGAGCTTGACCGGAAAGTTGCAAAGGTTGGCAATAAAGAACTGGCAAACCTTGATGTCAGAGTGCGTTCAGGGCTTCAGCAAAACACAAATTCGATGGCCAATGATATTGGCGTCCGAACCGCTGCGGAAGGTGCAGCGGCCTTTGATGCCAATGTCTTAGCCCAGCTAAATGCAGCCGATATGGTGATGGACTCATCACTTAATAAAAGGTTGGGTGCAGTTGACGGTTATCTGAATATGAGCCGGAAAACTCAACGGGATATTCAGGCTATCGATAGCAAAGTAGAAACAAACCGGCAGCAGCGTGTATTACAGGCATCGAAAATTCAGCAAAGGTATGAGCAAAAGCTGATGGATTTCAGGATGGATAATCCGGTCTATCGCTCGCCTCAGCCATTATTCGATTATGACTCGGCATTGGCGGCTGATAATGCGATGTGGGGTGATGGGAAACGCCGTGCCCATCTTGTTCAGCAGGCAAAAGATGTTTTTGTCCAATCTTATGAAAAAGGTGAGTTCACTGTTGCTAAGGGCCTGACGGCTGGGGTTGAAGCAGGTGCAGGGGCTGATGTTGAATTTGGTCAGTTTCTGTCAGTTAACTTCAAATCCGGTGATGTCAGTTTTGGTGTGTATGGCAGTCTTGAGGCTGCATCAAACTTAAATATTCCAATGCCTGAAGCACATGCTGGAGGCGCATTTACTTTTTATCCGACTTCAGATTATGAAGCCGCATTACAAGGTAAGTACGTCATTTATGGTGGCACTTTCGATCCGAAAGTTGCAAATATTAATGTTAGTGCTGGCTTAGTGAAGACGAACAACAACCAGTTGACAGGTTTCCAGGTTGGCGCCGTTTTGACGACGCCAAGCCTCGCTAAACTTCCAGGGCACTCCATTTTTGTTAAGGCTGGTGAGGGTGATGCTGTAAGGCTGGGCACTTTTAACTACAAAAGTTGGTGGTAATGATGGAGGCGAATCGGCTAATAAGTAACAAAAAAGTTGCCTATCTTTTAGGAGGCTTAGTTTTAGCGTACGTAGGAACTATTTTATCGATGCTTATCGGGAAGGACGAGGTGGTACTTCAGACATTTCTCGAGATCAACGAAAGTACGCCGTATACACTCGAGTCAGAAGAAGGCATAACAAATGGACAACTAGGCAGGTTTTTTAATTGCTTAAATAATTACCGTAGCATCAATCAGTTACAGGTTAAAGATGGTCGTTCCGTCCGGGCGAAACTTTATATCTCAAATTACAAGTATTTGAAATTACTAATCGTTGATAATGAGGCATATAGGTTCTACGTGTCCTACGCAAGTGAAGGCTTTCTTGAGCTGAATAAGAAAGTATTCCAGCAAACGCAGGATTCTGACTCATATGCCATCAACTGTGATTTAGGGTTATTGAATCAATTAGAGCCTGATAATTAAATTATGCCGTAGCCAACCAACATTTGAACAAAGCTCCTTCACTGGGGCTTTGTTTTACCCGATGCTTTTGGCAATGCAATTGGGAACTCGATTGTTTCGAAACTAAGTCAGCAGAAAGGCTACCAAGTGGGTGATGAAATCACCACTGATGGTCAGAAAGGTTATGTGGCTGGTGTTGATGAAAGCGGCAAACCGACGTCGATTAGTCATAGTGCTAAGAAAACTAAGGACAGGCATTAAAAAAAGGGACACCTGTTCATTTTTGTTGAAATCAAAGAGCGCCTCCGTGAATTGAAGGCGGTTTGTTTTTTTTGAGCCTCAAAAGTGATTTTCAGATGGGTGGCTCAGTAACGGTAGCGAATTTGCGCCAGTAGTCAGCAACCGAGCCATTTTGAATGGTCGATGTTCACAACAAACTCGAAAAACCTAGCCGAATAACGCTAGCCAAACGCTTCGCGGCAGGGCGTTAAGCCACGTAGCCATTTTTGTTGTAGTTTTTCGCAAAACTGTTGCATATCAGTCGCGGAGCCAATAGCGCGATGGTACACCGTTTCTAGTTCACGGCAGTTTCGCAACCAAATGTTTGGCGAGAGTTTCAGCCGTGCAATTATCGGCGGTATATCATGCGCGATAAAGCCGCGCTTTTTCGGGTGAATGTTGCGGCCGGTCCATTCAACTAATTGAATGTATTCCACTAAATTGTATGGGATGTGATTGGGATCATTGTCGCGGTGCGAGTTTCCGGCAAACGGAAGTAATTGTTTTGTCATCGGCGAGCTGGCATCGATGCTTAACCGAGTCCGGATTGAAGTGTAATCTGATGTTTCCGGTGTATCGGCCATGCCTGCACGGATCGGGTTTAAATCGACGTAAGCCATCACTTGCAGCTCAGCGACATCGTTTAAAATAGCTTGCGACTTAAAACGACCTTCCCAAAAGTGACCGGTACACCCATCTTCAGCATTCGCCATTCGGGCAATTTTTTCATTGAGACAACGCATAAACCAACTTAGATCGTACAAACGCTCGCGCCAGAGTTCGATTTTGTCACGGACAAAGTCGAGTTCAGCTTTAGACATTTGCTCGCCATTGCTATACCGATCAACTAATAAAGGTAATTGAAACAAATAGTTCCAGCGACGGATCACCTCTGTAATATCCCAGTCTTTTGCTGGTTGGCGTTGAATACGAACAACCAAATGATAGTGATTTGACATGATGGCGTATGAAGAAATGGCAATCGAAAATATCGTCGTGAGTTCGGCGAGGCGTTCCTCAATCCAGCCACGTCGATGGCTGAAATCTTTGTTGTCAAAAGTACCGCATAAAAATGTTCGCCGCACACAGCGGCTCACTACGTGATAACTCGGTGTTGAATCAACTGACACCAGCGTCTTCCTTGGTATTGGCATATCAATCTTCCTGATGGAATACAGACTTTAAATTTGGTTGCAAAAAGGTTAATGTCAAGGTGCGGTAATGAAATGAGGTGGATGTCCTGAGATCCTCAGGTGGATGTCCTGAGATCCTGGTCGCAGGTGCCGTTGGTGGCGGGGTTGGTATTCTCGCCGCTGGTTGGGCAGGGGCGAAAGCTGGCGCATTTGCTGGCTCAATTGCGCCAGGTGTTGGTACCGTAGCTGGGTTGGTCGGTGGTTTTGCTGTTGGAGCTTTAACAGCATACTTAATTGAACAATCATACGAATTGAATGATAGCCGAGCATATTTTAAAAAGTGGTGGAACAATTGAGTGCAATGAGTTTGAGATCATTAACGATTGGTGGCACTTGCTTGTCACTATTTTTTTCAATTGGCTTAATAGTTTTATCGATTGAAGTAAATTATGACGGATGGGTACGTGTTGTTGATACGTTGGCGATTCTAGTGTTGCTTAATGTTATTAGCTGTATCTACGTGTCCGTCGTAAATAGGCCAACATTTGTTTTTTATATGCGAGAGATCTGTTTAGACATTTCATTAGGTGCGCTCGCAACTTATATCTGGATAGCATGTACTTGGCAGCAATATATGTTTGCTTTTTGGAGTTGTGTAATCATTTCACTGGCATGTGTGTCCGCAGCATTTTATGTGTATCTCAATCGCTACAAAGACCGTGAGAAACAGCAGAATTCCAAGCACGTAAAAGTAATTGGTGCTGTCGCAGCTCTGGGTGCCGCCTCGCAGGGACTTATGACGGATGTTGGTGTCATTGTTTTAGTTTCGTTCTCTTGTTCTATGCTTTTTCTGTTTGTAGGTGTAGCGATGATTTCTATGGGCAGAAAGCGCCGGTGGGGAAAATCGAAAGGTGATTGGAATGAAATTTAGGGCGTAGTAAGAAACAAAGCCCCCTCACCGGGGCTTTGTTTTACCAGATGCATTTGGCAATGCACTAGGGAACTCCATCGTCGTTCGCTATCTAGCACAAAAAGCTACCAGCTGTTGGTTTGCGCCTTTGAATAACGGAGTGTCAAAATAACCTGTTTACCCAAAGTTTATGTCAGGTGAAGTGTTGCTGGTCAGTGCATGACTATGGTTACTCGCTCCATCCTCTGATCGTGTTCATGCCAGCCGCGGCCTAATTGGTATTCGTGCTTTTTTACAGTATGATGGGGCGCTTTAAA
>JBBKWN010000156.1:0-5051 GCA_037968955.1 Rheinheimera sp.
ACATATAAAATCATTTAAAATCAATACATTAAAAATAATTTTTGATGTCTGAATGCCATCAACCGCCAAAAATTAGTGAATTACGCCATCGGATAGCGCACATTTGCTTGCTTAACTGGTGGGGTGAACCGTTGGCGCTTGTTGGTTGCGATAGCGCTGCAACAGAATTTGCACTCGTTTGACATACGCCTTCGTTTCGGCAAATGGCGGTATACCTTCGTATCTATTGACCGCGGCCGGCCCTGAATTATAAGCGGCACTGGCAAGTGCAATATCTCCTTGATAACGTAGCAATAATTTAGCCAAATAAGCACTGCCCGCCAGAATGTTCGCGTGGCTGTCAAAACTATGGGTCAAGCCTAAATCTTTGGCGGTATTTGGCATCAGCTGCATCAAACCGCGCGCCCCTTGTTTTGAGATAGCATCGGCTTTAAAGCCCGATTCAGCGTGGATAACGGCTCGGATCAATGCTGGCTCCAATTGGTGCTGCTGCGCGGCTAGCGCGATACTGTCTTGATATTCGGCTAAAAATAACCGCGTGTTTGACCAATTCACTGGTGATGCTGGGTTACAGGCGTAACAATCAAATTTTAACAACCGATAAGCACGGTGCAGTGGTTGACGATCAGAAAAAGCGACCACGCCATTGTTTTGGGTATATTGGTAGACTTTGTCTGCTGCAAGCGTACTGCCACAAAAAAGCGGTAGCGCCAAAAGAACAAGGCATCGATTACGCTTTTGGGTCGTAGCCATTACAAGGTTCATCGAAGAGTTGCCATTGATTCACGGTGGTTGGCATAGATTGACATAAGTCGATCAGAGAAGGAAAAACAGGAACCAAAGTGGCTCCTGTTTTTGGTAATCTTAGCCGCCCGTTTTGAAAATTGAACGGAAACCGCCGACACCGCTGGAGCGGCGCTCAGCTCGACGGCGGCGCATCCATGAGTGTAATTCGTGTTTTTTCGCATCTAGCCAATCGGCTTTACTAATTTCAGCTTCTGCGCCATGACGGGCAATTTCCGCACTGCGGAATTTGCAGAATTCATTGTAGGCTTGTAAATCATCAGCCAGCGACTGCGCCACCAATTCAATCATAATGGCATCGTCAAGAAATCCTAACACCGGGACGTGATCGGCAATTAAATCTTCCGGCTTGGCAAAATAAGCCAGTGCACTTAACACTTCTGCCTTTTCCTCATCCGTCAGATCCCATTCTTTATCTTCAACCAATGCGACCAGTTGCTGTAATTTTACAATCCGACTGGCAACAAACTCTGGAACTTTGCCATCCACTTCCTGCGCCAGCTGCTTGGCGGCCGCTAAAATTTGCGGTTGATTCAGTGTGGAGACTGCACTTTGGGTATTGGCCATGATCTGACGAAAATAATCTAAATCAGCTTCCTGCAATTCAAAAGTGATGGAGAGTGACATAATGCTGTTCCCTTTTTTTTGTAAAGATAATTATTAGCACTCGAGTATAAATACATTCGTTCAAGGCAAACAAGTGCTAAATGAGTGACATTTTTAACACAAAATACGTTTTTTTGTCGAAAAAAAAGGCGTGCATCGATGCGGGGGCAACCGTTCTGCATCAAGGTGCTGTTGTTCGTCGTCGGTTGCAGTTACCATCACAACGACCCCATAAAGTAGCTATCGGTGACAGGATTTAGAAATGGCAATAACCCAGAATTACGCCGCGCCTGAGCAGGTTGGATCGGCATTCTCAGTTGATTTAATGCGCTTAGCGCAGCAACAATCTTGGCAGGTGTTGGCACAAATTGCGGCCAAGATACAGCCCGGTATGACCGAAGCTAGCGCGCGAATGCTGGCAAAAGATCTGCTGCAACAGTCCGGCGTTGAAAGATTGTGGCACCCAGTAATTATCCGTTTTGGGGTCAATACCGGTAAAATTTATAGCGAGCCGTCAGAAAAAGACACCATTTTGCAAACAAACGATATCTTCTTTATTGATTTAGGCCCCGTTTATCAAGGTCATGAAGGAGACGTCGGGGCAACTTTTGTGGTGGGGCACAATCCTAACCAGCACCATTGTGCCTCCGCCGCCGAACAATTGTTCAAACAGGTGCATCGTTACTGGCTGGCGCAGCACTGCTCCGGCGTCGAGCTCTATCAATATGCCGAGCAGCAAGCGGCCGCACTTGGCTATCAGCTGAATTTGGCTATTAAAGGGCACCGAGTGTGTGATTATCCGCATAAACTTTATGCCGGCGGAAATCTGGGTGATTTTAACGGCACGCCAAGAGCAGGGGTGTGGGTACTAGAAATTCAGATTAAACATCCCGAATTGGCGTTTGGTGCATTTTATGAAGATGTCTTATTTGATGAAGTAGTATTTGAAAATGAACTATCTAAAGATGAATGATCTAAAGATGAGTTATCTAAAGATGAGTGATGGCCAGCTGCAAGCCCCCTATTTAACGCCATGCTGTCAGTACTTGGCTAGTTGCTGGTTAACGGAAGGTCGCTGGCAGGGTAATGTCGCGGAATTTAGTCAGTCCTAACTGGCGCATCAATCCATATAGCTGCTGCAGATACTCGCTTTGATCTGGCGCCATTTTTGCGGCCGCTTGGTACATTTTCGCCGCCAGTTTAAAATCTTGCTGTTGTTGGTGTCGTAGTGCCATGGCGGCATAAGTGGCAGCTCGTTGATTCGGTTGGATAATTACATCAAACGCCTGTCGCCATAAGCAACCAGCAAAAACCCGAGTACTGTTATCGAGCATCTGGTCAAACACTTTGTTGGCTGCAAATAAATAGTCAAACGCACGTTCATGTTGCTCTAGTCCAGCGTAAACAGCAGCCGCATGACACAATAATGATACCGACATATCCTCGATACAAAGCAGTTGCTGATGTTGTTGTAAATAATGCAGTGCGGCGTCTGCGCCTTGTTCAAATTTCAGTAAATGGGTTCTAACCAACAAAAAACTTGCAGCAAAGTTATCGATATCTTTGTCATCTTCCATTTGCTGCAGCAGCTGTTTCAGTTGGATCAGTAGCACCGGTTGTTTTGGTGGGTCCTGATTTAACGTCAGTAATAATAATAATGAACGCGCCTGTGCTATCGACAGCTGCATCGATAACGGCCCTTTTCCAGCCAAGCGACGTTTTCGTTCGATAAATTCGACCGCCTGCTCGACTTTTCCGGCCAGAATGTAGACCAGGTGGACTAGCCGTACCATTTTCATTGACATGCCGACATTGGGGATTTTGACAGCAACCTGCAACGCCTTGTCATAGTCTGATTGTTGGATAGCTAAGTAAATTTGCCAGATTTCGCGCCGCTCAGCATATTTGGCAAGCTCGCCTGAGCTGTCTTGTAAAAAAGCTTCACAGGCGGCGAGGTCACCGCGCTCATAACGGATCCGAAAGAGTGCCCACAATGCCCAGCCTTGCATGTCGGCCACTGGTCCTTTGAGTAACGGCACCACGGCTTCGTGTTTATCTAAATCCAGCAGTAGCTGAATCTTCAGTTTCAGTAATAACTGCTGCAACTCTTCAGAAATGGCTTGTTGTTCGGTGTGCAGCAACAATTTTAACGCGTCGCTGTAGCGGCTCAAACCCGCCAAACTCAAAATAGGCTTGAGCCAGGCGCCAAACATGACATGTTGTTTCAGTTCTGCATCTAAATGCTTGGTATTAAAAGGGCGGGCTAAATATTCAATCTGATGATAAGGATACTCGATGGCGTAGCGGGCACGGTTGTTTTCGGTCGCCATTAACACCAGCCGTGTACGATTGGGTAAAATGCCCGCCATAATTAATTCTTCAACAATTTCAGTCCCGGTGCGGTGTTCTTCATGTTGATAATCAAGGAAAATAACATCGTAGTTGAGTTTGTCTGGGCAATGCAGCAGTTCATCAACAGTGGTTTTACTAGCCAGTTTTTTGATACCAAGACTGTGCAACATCTGTTTGATTAAATGCAACAGATCAGGGTCTGATGCAATGATCAGTACCTGTAAATCAAACAGTTTGGCTAAAGCTAATTTCAGCTGACTCAAGCAATATCCCCAAATTAATAAAATCGGCAGTCTGCCAAAAAAGCTACCAAATTCAGTGAGTAATTGTAAGCTAGCTTAGAACTAAATCCGACACTGTGCAAAAGCGACACGTTATTCTGCGGTGGCGCGGACCGTTATGGACCCACAACGGCTGTGAAGGCGGCATCGCCTCAGTAGTATTGGTTAATAATTGTCTTTTTAATTTGTTTTATCGATTAGCTGCATTGATTTTATTCGTTATGCCGAATTGTTACGCTGGGCTACTATGCTTTCAACGCGATGGCTTTCAGTCAGAGAGCCTTGAATTAACCACAACATGGAGAAAGACGAATGTCTATCATCAATACCAAAGTAAAACCTTTTAATGCTCAGGCTTTTCATCAGGGTAAATTTGTTTCTGTTTCTGACAAAGATTTAATCGGCAAATGGTCAGTGGTTGTGTTCTACCCAGCTGACTTCACTTTTGTTTGCCCAACTGAATTAGGTGACTTGGCTGACTTCTATCCAAAGTTCCAAGAAATTGGTGTTGAAGTGTACTCAGTATCGACTGACACGCATTTCACTCACAAAGCATGGCATGATGCTTCTGAAACCATCAAAAAAATCAACTACCCAATGGTTGCTGATCCAACTGGTGCTATCACTCGCAACTTTGACGTGATGATTGAAGAAGAAGGTTTGGCGCTGCGCGGTACTTTCGTGATTAACCCAGAAGGCGAAATCAAAGTTGCTGAAATTCATGACTTAGGTATCGGTCGTTCAGCTGCAGAATTGTTCCGTAAAGTTCAAGCTGCTCAATATGTTGCAAACCACGACGGTGAAGTTTGCCCAGCGAAATGGACTCCAGGTGAAAAAACTCTGGCACCATCACTCGACTTGGTAGGTAAAATCTAAGCTTTTTATACTGAATCAGCATGCAAGTGACCGCGTCGCGACAAATGCGTAAGCATTGCTTCACTTGGATATTTATGTGGTTAACACCGCTAAATGCCAATAAGAACGCTGCCACTTAAAGTTGATCAGGTG
>JBBKWN010000157.1:0-9793 GCA_037968955.1 Rheinheimera sp.
GCCTGGATATATTCCAACGCTTTGAAAACCCTTCAGTGCGGCATTTATTGGCACAAATTGCCTGGGATGGCTCGCAAAAGTTACCGATGCGCCTGATCCCGATTATTCAGGACAATCTGGCGGCCGGTCGTCCGCTCGCGAAATTGGCGCTCGCGATTGCCGCTTGGTGTCGTTTTATCCGGCTGCGTGCCTCGCAACAGCCATTGGTTTTAGCTGGGGCCGCAGCAGCAGCCGGAGCTTTAATCGCAACCGCACCGTTGGTTGATCCTTTGGCACCGCAACTGCTGGCGGTTGCCGCGCAGTGCACGAACGAAGCTGGGACCGATGTCGCTTTGTTTTTAACTTTGGACGCGGTGTTCCCGCCGAAACTGGCGTTAGACAGCCGTTTTGTTGCAGCCCTGAAAAGTGCCTATGCCAGTCTTGAACAATTACAACTTTCTACTTTAGCGCTGCAATTGCAGCCAGACGGAGTTTCTGCATGACCGCTTTATCGTCGCTGCTGCAAGGGCCAGCGTTATTACCCATTATTCAGGCCGATACCCCGGCACAGGCAGTGCACATTGCTTCAGCGATGCAACAAGGTGGCATCAGTGCGGTGGAAGTGGTGCTGCGGACCAGTGCTGCGCTCGATGCCATTAGCGCTATTCGCCTGCAATGTCCGGAGCTGCTTGTTGGCGCTGGCACTGTGCTTTGCAAAACCGATGCAGAAAATTGCAAAAACGCTGGCGCACAGTTTTTGGTCAGTCCGGCCAGTACGCCAACATTACTGCAAGCGATGATGGATACCGGGCTTGCGCTGGCGCCTGGGGTTTCTACCAGTTCTGAAGTCGCGATGGCATTGGAAATGGGCTTAACCGAATTGAAGTTTTTTCCGGCGCATTTAAGCGGCGGTACTGAAATGCTCAAAGCTTTAAGTGGTATTTATCAGCAAGTACGGTTTTGTCCAACCGGCGGCATCGGTCAGCATAATCTGGCGGACTATCTAGCGCTTCGCAATGTGTTTGTGGTTGGCGGCTCGTGGATTTCACCGGCAGCCTTGGTCAAAGCCGGGCAATGGCAACAGATCACAACACTTGCAAGCGCCGCAGTCACGGTTGCGAACCAATATAAACCTAGATTGGCGTTACAGCGCAGTGCGTAAAGGGCAGTAGCCGGGTCGTGAAAGGGTTCAAACTTCACGCGTTTCGAATTCTCTGGGCTTCGAATTCCCCGAACCCTGCCAACGACATTGACACTGTAACACTGCGACAAATTCGACAACTGCTGCGGATTGCACCCACAGCACTATATTCACTCAGACGATAGGCAACAGAATAATGACACAACGGATAATCATGATGGGTGAATGTATGGTCGAGCTGTTTCAGCTGGTCGAAAACGTTTACCACCAGAATTTTGCCGGTGATGTATTTAATACCGCGGTGTATTTAAAACGCAGTCTGGGCAATGAGGCGCAAGTGCAGTTTTTTAGTGCCATCGGCACTGATTTAATCAGTGACAAACTGCTGCGTGCGGTTCAGGACGAGAAAATCGACACTGATTTACTGCTGCGGACCAAATCGGCACGACCTGGCCTGTATATGATCAATACCGACTGTTTTGGTGAGCGCAGTTTTGTCTACTGGCGGGAAACCTCAGCGGCGAAACAAGTGCTGCAGTGTTTGCAAACCCAACAAAAACGCGCCGCGCTTGATGGCAGCACGTTATTTTATTTCTCTGGCATCACGCTGGCTATTTTATCGCCGGACGATCGCGAATTCTTGTTTTCTCTGGTCGCAGAGCTGAAGGCGGGCGGTTGTCGGATTGGTTTTGATCCGAATTACCGTCCAGCGTTGTGGCAAAACGCTGAGCAAGCCCGTGACAATTTTATCCGGGCCTATCAGCTGTCCGATTTAGCTTTGCCGGGTGTCGATGATCACAAAGTGTTGTTCGATGATGCCGACTCAGCCGCAGTGCTGGCCCGTCTGGTGAGTTATGGCGTGCAGGAAATTATTGTCAAAAATGGCAAAGAGGGTGTGTTGGCGCAGGTCGAGGGGGATTCGTTCTTTAGCCCGGCGGTGCAGGTGAAAAAAGTGGTCGATACCACCGCTGCTGGTGACTCTTACAACGGCGGTTATTTGTCGGCGCGGTTGCAAGGTAAATCGGCCAAAGCCGCTTGCCAGTATGCGGCAACCCTGGCGGCATTTGTGGTGGAGCATACCGGTGCCATTGTCGCAAAAGACAAATTTGCCGAATTTCAACGGCAACATCCGCTCGCTGATTTTTAACAGCACACGTGAGCAGCGACTTTTAGCCTTCGCATTTACAGGGAATTTTAGATGAATACGCAGTTTCTTCCGCAACCAGCCCAGCAAGCAGCTCAGCACCAAGATCAGCCAGCCGGTCAGCAACAACGCCAACAAGCAGCCCAGCTTGGCCAATTATTTCCAACCGCAGCTGAGATCCCGCCGCAATTTGCGCCCGGTGAACCGGTGTTTCAGCGCGCATATTTAATTGGCGGTGTGCTACAAAGTTGGCCGGGTGAATTGGCGCCGGTGCTCAGCCCGGTCTGTTTGCGTGATGAAGTGACTGATGAACTGACACCTTATGTACTCGGCGCAACACCGCTGCTGGACGGCACTGCGGCGCTTTGCGCACTTGAAGCTGCGCTCAAAGCCTACGATTTAGGCCGCGGTGAGTGGCCAACGTTGCCGGTGCTTGAACGGGTGCTGCATGTGGAAAAATTCCTGCAGGCGATGCTCAAAACCCGTAGCGAAGTGATTCGGTTATTGATGTGGGAAATTGGTAAAAACGAAGCCGATGCCAGCAAAGAGTTTGACCGGACCTGCGATTATATCCGCGATACGATTCATGCGTTAAAACAGCAAGACCGCAACGCCGCGCACTTTGTGGTGGAGCAGGGCACCATTGGCAAAATTCGCCGGGTGCCGGTTGGGGTAGCGCTTTGTATGGGGCCTTTTAATTATCCGCTCAATGAAACCTTCACCACGCTGATCCCGGCGTTAATCATGGGCAACACGGTGCTTTTTAAACCAGCCAAATATGGCGTGCTGCTGATCCAACCATTATTGCAGGCTTTTGCCGACAGTTTTCCCGCCGGTGTTATCAACATCATTTATGGTCGTGGCCGCGAAACGGTCGGCGTGTTGATGGAAAGTGGCAAGATTGATTTGTTTGCTTTTATTGGCACCAATAAAGGCGCCAGCGATTTAAAAAAACTGCATCCAAAACCACATCGGCTGCGCGCTGTACTGGGGTTGGATGCAAAAAATCCGGCGATCATTCTGCCTTGTGCCGAGATGGCCAGCACCGTCAAAGAAGCCGTGTCCGGCGCGCTCAGTTTTAATGGTCAGCGCTGCACCGCGTTAAAAATACTGTTTGTCCATCAATCGATTGCCGCTGAATTTGTGGCGAAGCTCGCAGCAGAAGTAAATGCATTGCAGCTGGCGATGCCGTGGCAAGCAGGCGCGCAAATTACGCCATTGCCAGAGCCTGGCAAAACCGCTGCGTTAACCGCGTTGCTGCAAGATGCGACCAGCAAAGGTGCGGAGGTGATCAACGAAGGTGGCGGTGCTGTCGCGGCATCGTTGTTTAAACCGGCAGTGTTGTATCCGGTGCGTGCCGATATGCGTTTGTATCAGGAAGAGCAATTTGGGCCTTTGGTGCCGGTAGTGCCTTTTAACGACATCAGCGAAGTGATTGATTATGTGATCCACTCCGACTTTGGTCAGCAACTGAGTATTTTCGGTCGTGATCCACAACAAGTTGGTGAGCTAGTGGATATTTTTGCCAACCAAGTGGGCCGCATTAATATCAACAATCAATGCCAGCGCAGCCCGGATAGTTTCCCATTTACCGGCCGCAAAGATTCAGCCGAAGGCACGTTGTCGGTGGAAGATGCTTTATTGCAGTTTTCAATTCCGACCCTGGTCGCCGCGAAACAAAACGACACGCAAATAGCGCTACTAAAACAGATGATCCACCACCGCAGCAGCCGTTTTTTAGCCACCGACTTTTTGTTTTAAAAGGGGGTCGTTGAAATTTTGATGGCAATGCTTTTTGAATGCTTTGCCACCGGTGGCGATTGCTGACTAAGCGATGACTAAGCGTTGGCTAAGAGCTGACTACGGGCTGACTAAGAGATCGCTAAGTGATGGCTAAGAGATGAGTAAAAAATCAGTAAGACATGATTGGAAAAATAACACCCAGCAATTGGGTCGACAGTAAGCCATAAATCGAACGGATAAAAGATTTTATACACACAACAGGTCGCAGTAAGAACCTGAAATGACAACAAAAAAGACAGGGTATACCAATGAAAAAAACAATCCAGACACCGGCTGCGCAGTGGCAGCAAAACCAACAACTGCCGCGCCGTGGCTCGCAACGATTCAGCGCAGGCGAAGCACAGTTACAACCTTTGTTCCAAGCCATGTTGCTGGCCGGCGGGATGACTCTGTTGGCATTGCCGGCGGCGGCACAAGAAACATCGTCGAGCGCTGTGGCTGAGCAAATCGCCGCCGAACAAGCAACAGCTGACAAGTCGACTGCAGACAAAAGCAAAGATAAAGAAATTGAAGTAATAGAAGTGTCGGGCTTTCGCGGCAGCTTAAACGTGGCCTTGATGGCCAAACGTGAAGCTGTGGGGTCAAAAGAGACAATATTGTCCGAAGATTTAGGCAAGTTTCCTGATCTGAATATTGCTGATGCCTTAGCACGGGTGCCGGGCATTGCCATTGAACAAGACGCTGGCGAAGGGCGACAAATTAGTCTTCGTGGTTTGGGTTCGACTTTTGTTAAAACGACCATCAATGGCATGGAATCCGCCTCCGCTGGCGCTGGCACCGATGCCGCCGGTAGCGCCAACAAAAGCCGTGCTTTTGATTTTAACGTGTTTGCTTCTGAGTTATTTACCCAGATTGATGTTAATAAAACCAGTTCGGCTGAGCTTGAAGATGGTGGTATTTCCGGTAATGTCAATTTGCAGACCGCGCGCCCCTTTCAATATCAGGAAGACAAGTTCGCTTATGGCGTGAATGGCCGTTACAACGATGTGGCCGAAGAAGCCACGCCACGTGCCTCACTGATGTTCAGCAAAAACTGGGACAACAAGTTTGGCGTGTTATTTTCCGCGGCCTATTCTGAAGGTTTAGTGCAAAGTGAAGGTGCGACCACATTGCGCTGGAACATCAACCATCCATCCTTTAAAGCCGGTGCTGCCGATAACAAATTGACCACAGCACCGGTGTTTTTATTATCGCCCAAAGGTGCCTACACCAACGCCAACATGGAAGGGTTATATTTGCCGCGGATCCCAAGGTATTCGATTTTTAATAAATCACAAGACCGTTTAGGTTTAACCGGCGCGGTGCAATATCAAGCCAGCGACGATTTGCGCTTGAGCCTCGATGTATTGCATGCGTCACTTGATAGCACTATGGATGAGTTCCAATATTCAGCATTATTGCGTGGTAATGTCAGCAGCAAAACCAAAATTTATGCCGAAAACTTAGTGAAGGATGCCAACAATACTGTGGTTGCGGCCACATTATCTGGTGTTCCTATCCGCTCAGAAGCCCGGCAAGATGTTTCTAACTCTGATTTTAATCAAGTGACGTTCACCGCCGATTGGCAATTAAACGATGCATTGTCGATGGTGGCATTGGCCGGTTTTGGTGAATCGAAACTCGACACACCTTATCAGCGCACTTTTGCGCTTGATGCATTCGATTCGACCTTTTCCTACAGCTTTGATAACAATATTGACCCGGTTGCTATGATGGGGCAAACCGGTACCGGCATTGGCTCTGGCTCGATGAATATGAACATTCCATCTTTTGCTTTTGCCCCCGCGCAAAAACCGGGCGTGGCCTATACCCAAGCGCAATTACAGCAACTGATGCAAAACCCCGATTTATATAGCATTGGTCTGGCCCGGAATAAAACGCAAAATATCGACAGTGAAAACAGCAATTTAAGTTTAAGCTTTAAATATGTGATGAACGACGATTACACGCTGAAATTTGGCCTCAACCATCGGCTGTTTAAAACCGCCAACGTGCAAGGTGATAACGGCTGGAAAGTCCTTAATACCGCCACCAATAAAACCAGCGGTGACAGTGCCGAAGCGTTGGTGCAAAAATTGGCGGCAGATCGCCTGCGTGGCGCCTTATTTGGGTTATCGCTGGACGGCGCTGGTCAGCATTTTGGCAACGCAGCCTCAGTGCCAGCAACGTCAACACTAAATGCCGCGAGCTGGTTAACGCCGGATTATCACCAAGCCTTGGCCGCTTTTGGCAACGAAGATTTTTTCGTCGCGAAAGAGCGTTACGCGACCACCTATGATGTGAAAGAAGAAGTGACCGGGGCTTATCTGCAGCTTGATTTCACCAAAACATTATTCGGCAAAGACTTACGCGGTAATGTCGGGGTCCGGGTGATCGACAATACCAACACCTCGGCTATTGTGAACCTCGATCATATTTATGCCGACGGTTACACCCCGGGCCGTGGCGCGGGCGCAGCTATCGCAGGTGGTTATGGCTGGCGGGAAACGGTCAGCGAAAGTCGCGATGTGTTGCCATCTTTAAACCTCGCTTATGATTTAACAGATGAATTAGTGGCTCGTTTGAGTTTATCCCAAGCGATCACTAGGCCGGCAATTTCCGATTTAGCCTCGGCAATTAAGGTCAATACCCCAGATGCAAAAGACCCAACCGCCACTATTGAACAAGGCGCTGGTCCAACCTTGCGCCCTTATGAGTCAAATCAGGTGGATGTGGCGTTGGAGTGGTATTTTGCTGAAGAGTCATTAGTTGCAGTGGCAGCTTTTTACAAAGACATTACCGGCTTAAGTAAAGGCTCCAAGCAAGAAGTTTATTCTCGCCAGCAACTCAGTGCCATGGGCATTGACCTGGGGGATATCGACCCGGCAACTGTCACTTGGGATGTCACCCAATTGCTCAATACTCCGGCGGAAGGCGTGACTGGCGTGGAGTTTATTTACCAGCAGCCGTTTAGCTTTTTACCTGAACCTTGGAATGGTTTTGGCTTTTTGTCGAATCTGACTTGGATTGATTATAACCGTGACATTGCCGATCCATTTACCAAGCAAGTGGCCAGTTTGTTGGCTGAAGAAACGTCACGCCTTAGCTACAACTACACCTTGTATTTTGAACGGGACAACTGGAGCGCGCGAGTGTCGTATAACTTCCGTGAACGTTACACCAAAGAGTACCTGGATAAATATAAAGACGAAGGTACTTTTGGCCGCGGTTACGAGGATAAAGGGCAGCTAAACTTCTCGTCACGTTACAAAATTAATCGCCATTTGTCGGTGTCGTTTGAAGCGCTGAATCTCACCAACGCGCCGACAGAACAGTGGGGTGATGTGTATACCGCACGCCCGGTCGAATACTTACTAACCGGGCGTCAATATTTGGTTGGGATCCGCGGATCGTTTTAAAACGATCATGTGATTTCGGTGATCCGGACTGGTTTTGACACCTATCCGGATTTTTTGCGCTAACCAGTTCAGGAAAAACTATGTTTAATCATTCAAAATGGCTGACGGTGTTGTGCGTCGCCATTCTTTATATCACCATAATGTGTAGCAGTATTTTTGTGGCAAATGCCGCCAACAAGCCGCACATGCCAGATCCAGAATTGGATCTCAACCAGCAATGGCGAGCTGCAGCGCAGCAGGACGCGCAGTGGCAACGCTATTTTGCGCTATCGGAAAGTTTGGCCGCGCAGGACCAAACCGCGCTACAAGCCGAGCTGAGCGCGCTTAAACAAAGTCAGCCAACCCTACCGCATAAACACAAACAATTTGGCTTTGATCCGCAACCAGATATCGCTTATTTACAAAGCAAAGATGCCGCTAAAGTGGCCGCGATTATTTTATCTTTTCAAACACCATCCGGCGGCTGGAGTAAACGCACGGATATGGCGCTGCAACCTCGTCAACCGGGGCAAATGTTCGGCGTGGAAAAGAACTATATTCCCACCTTTGATAATGGCGCAACCACCACCCAATTACGCTGGCTGGCGGCCTTTTACCCTTACGCTGCCAAAGGTCTGCAACCAAGGGTCCAAAAAGCGATTGCACAGGGCATACGGTTTATTGTCGCGGCGCAATATCCAAATGGTGGTTTTGCTCAGACTTACCCGCTGCGGGGTGGCTATCATGATGCCATTACCCTGAACGATCAGGTGATGGTCGAACTTTTAACGCTCCTGCGTGATGGCGCAACTGCGCCACAGTTTGCCATGTTGCCGGCGACATTACGCGCGCAGGCAATACAAAGCTTCGAACTTGGCATCCAGTGGCTGTTACAAGCGCAGATTAAAATTGACGGGCAGCGAACCGTTTGGGCGGCGCAACATCATCCACTTACGTTACAACCGGTGGCGGCTCGGGCTTATGAGTTGGCGTCGTTAGTCAGCAGTGAAAGTGCGGGGGTGACGTTATTGTTGATGGATATAGCGCAGCCTTCCGCGCCAGTGGTGCAGGCGATTGAAGCGGCGGTAGTCTGGTTTGAGCGAACGCAAATTCGGGATACCAAAATGCAGCGTGATGCCACTGGCATTCATTTATTGCCTGAGCAGGGTGCTAAACCGCTTTGGGCTAGGTTCTACGATTTAACCCAGCAGCGGCCATTGTTTGTTGACCGCGATGGCCTGCGCAAAAACTCGGTGTCAGAGTTGTCGCTTGAGCGTCAGAATGGTTATGGCTGGTATCAAACTCAGGCGGGTGCGGTGCTCAGTGCATATCCGAGATGGCGCAAAAAACTGGCGGCCATGGCCGATCCAGGGCACCTTCGCAAAGTCGATAAGCAGCATTAAACCTCGTTACGGGCATCGTCACAGCTACCGCCCGTGCCAAAAACAACGTCAACCGACAGCATCACCATCGATGCGCTTCACATCATGCCAAACTTACACCCACTCCCGCACTTTTTCCAATAAGGTGCGGGCGTCGATAGGTTTGGTCACAAAATCATTCATGCCGGCATCTAAACACTCTTGGTGAAAATCGGCGGTCACGTGCGCAGTGAGTGCAATCACTGGCAAGTTGGCGTACTGGGTTTGGGCGCGAATGGCGCGGGTTGCGGTGTAACCATCCATCACCGGCATATGCACATCCATCAGCACCAGCTGATATTGGTTTTTGGTCAGCATTTCCAGTGCTTGTGCACCATTTTCTGCAATATGTACTGTAAAGTCAGCATGTTGCAGTATTATTCGCGCTAAAGTCTGGTTGTAGCTATTGTCTTCCACTAACAACACTAAGCCCGGCATGTTGTTGCTACTGATGCTGGTTGGCAACAGCGTAGTTTGTGGTGTGTGAGCTGCAGGTACGCTATGTGTCGAACGATAACAGCGGGCGCTGAAACTAAAAGTGCTGCCGATGCCGACCTGACTTTGGACTTGAATTCTGCCGCCCATCAGGCCAACCAAACGCTGCGCAATACTAAGGCCAAGCCCGGTGCCGCCATATTTACGACTGGTCGAGCTATCCGCCTGACTAAAGGCTTGAAACAGATTGTCACATTGCTGTTGGCTGAGGCCAATGCCGGTATCTTTTACTGCAAATTGTAACCAGATTTCTTGATGGTCGCTGGCGGGCGATGGCGAAGTTTTGATTAACCCAGCGCCATGGTCAACCGTTAATGTCACCATGCCATGACCGGTGAATTTCACGGCATTACTCAATAAATTGACCAACACCTGACTTAACCGCATCGGATCGCCCACCAAAAAATCGGGCACACCAGGCTCAACACTAAAC
>JBBKWN010000158.1:0-35459 GCA_037968955.1 Rheinheimera sp.
ATTACAGAATTACAGAGTTGCTGGCACTAGGCGATTCTGGAGCCAAGTTTGGCGTGAGTTTCATTGGCTTACCATTTACGTTTCGGTGCAAACAATACGTCCAAGTCGTTGTTTTCGGCTTCGGCTTTTTTCTGCCGATCACGTAAATTACCTTCTTTAAGCTCTTCGGCAATCTCGGCCAGAATAGTGTTCATCTCATTGCGTTTGGCAATGACATATTCGTCAGCATGAGACGCATTCGACAAGGTAATGAGTGCTTTTTCGTAACACTGGCGTGCAGAGCCTAACATTTGACCGCTACGAGCCTGATTGCCACGTTTAACCTGACTTTCGACATTGATCCGTAACTGTAGGTTTTCCAGTCTTCTATCTTCCTGCACTACCAATTGAGTATCAATATTGCCACGCGCATGTTCAGCTCGCAGAATTGTGCGCAGTTTTTTGATCCCTTGAATCATGCCGATAATTTGTTTGTCGTTGTCTGGCAAACTGATGTTTTCCGATGCCGCCGCCGGATTTGCACCAATCTCACTGAGTCGCTTTTCGGTTTCACCAAGCCGGTTTTTTAAATCGCGGGAACCAGGCTCCAGCTCAACCATCGCTTTGAGTGTGTAAACAATGCGTTTCAATAACATTTGATTGATGCCGGGGGTCAACGGCACACTGGCCGCATTTTGCAGAATTTCTTCGGTATCTTCCAACATACTGCGCAATTTAGAAAACTCAGCGCGTTTTAACGTCGCTAACCTTTCTTTATGCTGCTGCATAGCATTCGTGATGACGGCAAATACGACCAGTGCTATCACCAGAACTATGATTATGGTTAAAACCATCTGAACCTCTGACTTGATATTCTTCAAGCATCTTAAACAGAAATTGGTAAAATTACCAATGTTCCACCAGTGAGTTACGGCAATAGTAGCCTAAACACGCCGCCACCATAACGACCGCCGTTACTCAGTTCAATTCGACCGTAGCGGCCTTGGTTGCGGTGGGCTTTGGCAATTAAGTGTGCAAAAAATAGGCCTAACCCAGTGCGTCCAGCTGCCAGATTAAAATGCGTCATATTGTTATCGTTGTTCTCCAGCATATAGTCTGGAAATCCAACACCGTCGTCATGTAATTCTAAACAGAGCTGGCCCTCTTCGGTGCTCGCTTTGAGCAGCAATTTCCCAGAGCTATAACGCAGTGCATTGACAAACATGTCGTTGATAAGGCTACTGACGAGGTCGTTGTCGAAGAACCAGCTTAAATGGGCTTCTGTTTCCACCTGTACCGCAATCTGTTTTTGCTGACTGTACGTTTCGTTTTTAATCACCACTTCTTCGAGTAAGTCTTCCACAAAATACTCATCAAGATGCAGTGGCAGCTGGTTTTTTTCAATGCGATACAAAGATAACAGCTGCATTAGGTTGGTGTTGAGGCGAGATGCTTCATAATGGATGCGGGCTAATTCCTGGCTTGCGTTGTCAGAAAGTGGGGCCAAGTCTTGCTGTAGCATTTCCATCGATTGGATGAGCATACACAGTGAGTTTTTCATATCGTGTACTGCCGAGGCCAGTACAGTGGCAAAATCAATGTCCGGATGTTCCACGTTTATTGGTTTCCTTTTATCGGCTAAAGCAGCGCTTGAGCAAAAAGAACTACTGATTTTTACAATTTTTAGCTACTATTGGTTATAGCTACTGCCAAATTTTGAGTTGGCTGGAATAATCAGAGTATCTGCACATATGTGTAATCATATGTCAATAACCGAAGGCTGACACATGAAATTACAACAGTTACGTTATATTGTCGAAGTACTCAATCACAATCTTAACGTATCCGCCACGGCAGAAAGTTTATACACCTCACAGCCTGGGATCAGTAAGCAAGTGCGGATGCTCGAAGATGAACTTGGGATCCAAGTGTTTGGCCGTAGTGGTAAACATTTGACTCATGTGACGCCGGCGGGCCGAGATGTTATTGATATCGCGCAGCAAATTCTAGCCAAGGTTGAAAGTATCAAAGCGGTCGCCAAAGAGCATACGTTACCTGATCAAGGAAAACTGAATATTGCGACCACGCACACACAGGCTCGTTATGCCTTGCCTAGTGTGATTGGTGGTTTTATGAAGAAGTTTCCAAAGGTGTCGTTGCATATGCATCAGGGCACACCACAGCAAATTTCTGAAGCGGCTTCACGTGGTGAGGCCGATTTTGCGATCGCGACCGAAGCAATGCACTTGTTTAGCGATTTAGTGATGCTGCCTTGTTATCATTGGAATCGTAGTGTCATCGTTCGTAGCGACCATCCACTAGCGAAACTGGCGCAGCGTCTTGAAATTGAAGATGTTGCGCAGTACCCAATCGTCACTTATGTGTTCGGTTTTACTGGCCGTTCGGAGCTGGATCGCGCCTTTGGCGAAAAGGGCCTCGAGCCAAAAATAGTATTTACAGCGACCGATGCCGATGTGATTAAAACGTATGTCCGGTTAGGCTTGGGCGTTGGCGTTATCGCCTCGATGGCGATGGACCCCGAGTTGGATAAAGACTTAGTCTCCATTGACGCTAGCCATTTATTTGCTGCATCTACCACGAAGATTGGCTTTCGTAAAGGTTCATTCTTACGCACGTATATGTATGATTTTATTGAACGATTTGCACCACATTTGACTAAAGATGTGGTCGAAAAAGCAAACTTACTGCGCAATCAAGAAGACATTGATCGTATGTTTGCAACGTTCGATTTGCCGGTTCGTTAACCGTCAGTCTAAAACAGGGTGGCAGCTTTTGTTCTGTCACCCAGCCCACTGTTAAACTTTCGGCTCATAAGAGCTCACGCCGCCATTCTTTGTTAGCCCGCAGCATGTTCGCAATGCCGTCTCGCTCTCGCGCCAGCCATGTTTTTTTCAGCCTCAATCCGGAAGGTCCCAGGATCTCGGATAACCACTTTAAATGCTAAACCTAATGCTCGCGCTTCATCGATATTGCTCAAGGGCGACAGCGCGGTAAGCTGCACCAAAATAAGATCGCGGTGTTGAGCACGTGATCATCAAAAAAAGCGAACTCTAAGACCAGCGCTATATCAATACCGGCTTGCCAGTGCCATTGCCAGAGTTCTGTGCGCAGCGATGTTTCCGTAGCGAGCAGCTGTTGTTGGATGGGCGAACCCTGCCAAGAGCTTTCTAAGGCTCGTTTTAACGGGCGTTTTTTCCGATACGGGAAATTCTAAACGATGAGTCGTCGCCAAAACGCCTCATTTGGACATCTAGATGTTGATATGTCTAAAATTGCAAGTTATGCTGGCGGCAGACGATTGAAACAACCTCCCGGTTTGATTGAAGAATAATCATCATGATAGATTTAAAATTACTGCGAACTTTGCAAGCACTGCAACAAACCGGCTCGTTACAGGCAGCGGCAAATCGATTGTTCTTAACACAATCAGCACTTTCACATCAGCTCAAAGAAACTGAGCATCAGCTTGATGCGAGTTTGTTTATGCGTAAAACGCAGCCAGTACAATTTAGCCCGCAAGGCAAAATATTGCTGGAGCTTGCTCAGCAGGTGTTGCCATTGGTCGATACCGCCACCCAGCAACTGAAAAGTGGGCATGCCTTAGCGCAAACATTACGGCTCACGGTGGAGTGCCATGCTTGTTTTCATTGGCTGTTGCCGGCGGTCAAAGTGTTTCGTCAGCAATGGCCAGAGGTCACTTTGACACTGGACACTGAAATTGAGCATCACGCGGTGGAGGCAATGCTCAACGATGAACTCGATTTGGTATTGACCACCGATGTGCGACTAGAAGGGCAAGTGAGCTTTCAGCCGTTATTTGAGTTGGAACTGCGGGCTTATCTTTACCCTGAGCATCCGCTGGCGAATAAAGCCGTGTTGTTGCCAGCAGATTTTTTTCACGAAAAGCTGTTGTCGTACCCAATTCCGCCAGAGCGGCAGGACTTATTTCGATATTTTTTGAAGAAAAATCAGTTTCATGGTGAGCAAAGACCCGTCGTTCAAGCGAGTCAAATTTTACAACTAGTTGCCGCAGGTGAGGGCATTGCTGTATTGCCGGCGTGGCTGGCGGAGCCTTTTGTCAGTCAGGGGCTCATTGTGACGCGTTCTTTAGGAGAGCGAGGCTTAACACGCCAAATGTACTTGGCGAGCCGCCGTGATGACCGCTGCGCCGCCAGTCAGGCGCTTTATCAATTGCTGCGCCAGAATGCGCCAGTATCACAAAGGATGTAAGGTACTTTGCTTTTGAAACCACGGCCAGCGCGACATCAACCCTATCCTTCGGACAGCTCGTAAGGCAGTGGATCGACGGTATTGTTTAAGGTAAAAGCTTCTAGACGTTCCTGACATGAGCCACACTTTCCGCAAGCTTGTTCCCGGCCGTTGTAACAGGTCCAGGTTTTGCTGTAATCGAGGCCCATCGCCAGACCATCTTTGAGAATTTCTATTTTGGTTTGCTGCAGGTAAGGACTGATAATGTCCACCGGATCGTAGTTAGCAATTTGGCAAACATCATTCATCTTCTGCACAAATTCAGGCCGACAATCTGGGTAAATAAAGTGGTCGCCAGAATGAGCTCCGTAATAGACTGCCTGCGCATCTAACGACACGGCGTAACCAACTGCCAGACTCAGTAAAATCATATTACGGTTAGGTACCACTGTCGATTTCATATTGTCAGCAGCATAATGGCCTTCGGGCACATCGATATCGTCGGTTAACGATGAGCCGCCAATCAATTGGTTAATGGCTGAAATATCAACGATTTTATGATGGATCCCTAGTTCTTGGCAGACGTTCTGGGCACAGATCAATTCTTTGACGTGGCGCTGGCCATAATTAAACGACAAGGCGTAAACGTCGTGCCCAGCGCGGATCGCGTTATGTAGCACAGTGAAAGAATCCATGCCACCCGAATAAATAACAACAACTTTTTGCGGCATGCTGTGCGCTCCCGTTATAATGCACCCAAAGAAGGGCGCGCATTGTACTGTAAAATAAGCAGCATCTAAAGGAAATCAACTCAGCGTGTATAAAGTTAACGAAATATTCGAAACGATTCAGGGTGAAGGCAACTACACCGGCACCCCAGCAATTTTCCTGCGTTTGCAAGGTTGTCCGGTGGGTTGTTCTTGGTGTGATACTAAACATACTTGGGAAATTCAGCCGGAGTTACTGATCCAGCTGGGGGAAACCACAATTAAAAAAGCCGATTCCGATCACTGGGCGCAAGCCGACGCCGCCGCCATACTCGCGTTGTTTCAGCAGCATGGTTATCGCGCGAAACACGTTGTGATCACCGGTGGTGAACCTTGCATGTATGATTTAAATCCGCTGTGTGTGCTATTGCATCAACAGGGTTTTAGCACACAAATCGAAACTTCCGGCACTTTTGAAATTTTAGCGCCAGCGCAAACTTGGGTCACTGTTTCGCCCAAAGTGAATATGAAAGGCGGTTATCCAGTGCTTCGTAGCTGTCTTGAACGTGCCAACGAAATAAAACACCCAGTGGCGATGGAAAAGCATGTGCAAGAACTGGAGCAGTTGTTGGTGGGCTTAGATTGCCAAGATAAACTTATTTATTTACAGCCGATCAGCCAAAAAGCCAAAGCAACCCAATTGGCGATTGAAGCCTGTATGGCACACAATTGGCGTTTAAGTGTGCAAGTCCATAAATACTTGGGTATCAATTAGTTGCGTTTGGGTAGCTGTATTTGAATAAGTGCTTATGTTGATGGCTTGCAGTCAAAATCGGTGTTGACGGCAGCGATTGCCCTTGTCAATCAGTTCTATTTTGCTGCCATTGAGCCAATTAGGATTTTTAGGCGCTTTGCAGCCAACTGCCGAGCGCTTCGAGTGCCGGTGCCGCGTCGTCGGCGGCCATCAACTGATGTTTCAGTGGTGGCTGCATGGTCAGTACTTCAAGCCAACGTTGTGCCAGCCAGCACGGGTTTTGCCATTCGGGCGTCGGGTAGAGCGCTTGTAGCTGAGGGTTTTGCTCAAAGACAAGGTGCAGCTGCTCGCGCAGCGGCTGATGGACTGGTAAAAATGTGCAGCTGTCCCAGGCTGGGAGCACTGAATAGTCTGCGATATGTAAGCCGTCAGTTTCTTGTCGGCGGTTGCTAAGTTTAATCCGTTGTATTCCTTCGATCGTGATCCCAAGTAAGCCGTCTTCAAACTTAGTAAAGTCGGTGATTTGCACCAAGGTTGCGATACTAAACACTCGGTCTTTATGAGATGGTGCAACATAGGGATTGAGTAGTGCACTGGCAAATGCACGTTTTTCGGCACAAGCTTCACGCACCAGTCGGATATAGCGGGGTTCAAAAACCCGCAGATTCATACGCCCACCTGGTAATACCACCTGGCTTAACGGGAATAACGCTATTTCTGTCAAAATTCGCCTCGCATCGTCATTTAACTTTGCTGTTATACGCCAGTTGTCCGACATTGGATTGCCTTGACCGTCTATTCGACAAATGCATTGCGACTTCAGGTAAATACTTTGCTATGGTTAAACTCTCACCGCAACTGCGCTTTGGGTTGCCGTTTTCGTCAAGTGTAAATTTTGAAGGCAGCAACGAATGTCTGAATTGATCCAATTGAAGTTGAAGGATCGCATACAACAAAAATCGGATAACGGCATTAGCACATTTTGCCAGCACCATCGACCTGCACATTTACTTCGCAAGGTATTGTTATTATTAACATTACCATCATTGTGCATGCTCAGTAGTTGGCAGGTTATGGCGCAGACTCCGGCCACGCCGCTGGAAGAATATGGTGTATTACGAGCGGTGGTCAGTGAAACAAACCCCGTGCCGTACGCGATGTTTTCGTCGGAAGGCAAATTAATGGGAGGAATTAGTAAAAGTCTTATCGATCATATTGGTCAGCAAAACCAACTGCCGGTGCAATATCTAGATGTACCAAGAGCTCGGGTTGAAGGTTGGTTAATCAGTAATCAAGCCGATATCGGTTGTTTTTTAAGTCCAGAATGGGTCAGCCGCCCAAACGAATTGGCTTGGGTGGGGCCGTTATTTTATTCTTCACAATTTGTGGTGAGACGTAGCGACAGCAAACCAATTTTGCAATTAAGTGACATGTATCACAAAAGAGTCGGTACGATCCGGGGTTTTGTCTACCCTGAATTGGAGCAAGCCTTCGCCGAAGGTTTGTTGCTGCGGGACGATGCACATTCATTGGAAAGTAACTTGACTCGGTTAGCGCAAGGTCGGCTCGATGCCGTGATGACGGTGGATTTGTCGTTGGGCTACGTCATGTCAAGACGACACTTTGATGCTGAGTTAAGTTACGATCCGCTGTGGACAAAACCACCTGCCGTCTATTGCGCTGTCAGTATGGATTCGCCACTACGTGCTGTGCTGTTGAAGTCTTTTGCGGCTTTGCAACAAAGTGGTTATATTCAACAGCTGCTAGAACAATATCAACCAACAGCATCGTTGGCTTCCGATTAAGATTGGCGCATAGGATCATCTTTTAATTTAGGGATTTTAAGACCCAATTCCTGACCCCGAAATTTTGCATAATAAGTACAGCCAACAAACATTAGGCAGCTGGCAACAAATTCAATGGCTGCTAACAGTAATGCGGTATTACTCGTCACCCACAGATTTGTTAGGCTGTGAACAAAATAAATCATCACAATAAAATTGGCCCAAGCAAAGGTATAGGCTTTACCGCGTAGAATACCAACCAGCGGTAGCCATAGTGGCAGCCATAATAAAGCTAACAGCACCCATGGGTTTCCAAGCTGCGGCGGATTTAACCATAACACCGACAGCGGGATCAGCATAAATAACAGGCCAAAACCAAGTTGACCAATCCGTAAAAAACGACGGGTTTTTGATGCTAACGGCACTTGTGAAGCGATAAAAAAACTCATGATAACTTTCCAGCGATAGTAGCAAGTCGCTTGCCAAAGGACATTGCTAGTTGTTGTTCGTGTGTTGACAATAGCGTCGTTGCCGAACTGCCACTGACATGTGTTGGGCCATAAGGCGTACCGCCGCTTTGTGTCTGATGCAATGCGGGCTCTTCATAAGGAATGCCCATTAGCACCATGCCATGATGTAACAATGGCAGCATCATGCCGAGCAGCGTCGCTTCATTGCCACCGTGCATCGAGCTTGATGAGGTAAAAACGCCCGCTGGCTTATCTATCAACTGACCTTTGAGCCAGATTTCGCTGGTATTGTCCCAAAATGCTTTCATCTCGGCAGCCATCAGGCCGAACCTTACCGGGCTGCCAAGCGCCAGCGCATCAGCCTGCATCAGTTCATCGAGGTGTACAATAGGGTGGCGTGGTGGGTAATCATTATTAAAACCAGCAACAGTGCGGATGATCGCTGTTGCGCCAGTTGCGGCGACGCCAACGGCAATTTTTTCAGCTAACGCGGCCACCGAGCCATGGCGGGAAAAATATAAAATCAGCACAGTCACACTGTTCAAAATAACTCCAATACTCGATTAGACGGACGAGCGATAACTGCTTTGTCACCCATCACCACCACCGGGCGCTCCATCAGTTTTGGTTGCTGCAGTATGGCCTGGATAATCGCATCGTCTGACAGCATTGGATTGGCAAGCCCTAAAGTATGATATTCATCTTCTTTGTCCCGCAATAACTGGCGTGGGCTTAACTTTAATTGTGCAAGTAATTGACGAAGTGCAGGTTCGGTTAAGGGATCTTTTAGGTAATGAACCACCGCAAATGGTTTACCCATCTGCTCAAGCAGTGCTAAAACTTCGCGGCTTTTTGAGCAGCGATTGTTGTGATATATCGTCAACATCAGCCTTGTCCTCAGTTTAGTTTTTTCAGTCTGCTGTATTCGGTTTGCAGTTGTTTTTTCTTCGCCTCTAAGCGGCGGCTTTCGAGTTGCTCATCTGATTTTAACTGGTTCAACGCGACGTTAATGTCTTCAATAGCTTTGGGATAATTAGCCAGATGGTAGTATAAATCGGCTCTGGCTTCATAAAACCGAGCCATATCATTTAAGCCTTTATAAGTATCAACCAGCATTTCATAGGCCAAAAAATTATCATTTTTGTAATAGAGTAAATTACGCAGCAAATGGAGCGCCAAGCGATATGATTTTCCCTGCATCGCCGCGTTGGCATAGTTCAGGGTAATCACTTGATTGTTCGGTCGTAGTAAATATTGTTGTTCCAGCATTTCTAAAGCTTTGTTCACTCGATTTGTGCTGAGGTAAACATCGGTCATGGCATCGAGATAAAACAAGTTTTTATCATCATCGTGACGCAGCTTATCCAGCAATTGTTCGGCGGCCGTAAAATCTTTTTTATCAAACAGCGCCAGCGCGAGCCCATACTGATTTGCTTTAGTATTGCCACCCGGGCTTGCTAATTTTTTCTGGAAATAATCGATAGCACCGGCATTCTCAAGTTGATAGCGAGCCCAGATCCGAGCTTTGATTAACGGGAAATCAGCGCTGTCTGGCACAAATTGTTGTGGAAATTGTTGCGCCCGCACACGCGAATCGCTAATTCGAGCTTGCGACAATGGGTGAGTATATAAAAAGGCCAGTTGGGTATTACTGAATCTGGTTTTTTCACTGAGTTTGTTAAAAAACTCTGGCATCGCATACGGATCAAAGCCGGCATTGGCGAGCAACTGGATACCGATCCGATCGGCTTCTTGCTCGTTGCCACGGGTGAAGTTAATGGCCGATTGTTGCGCCATACCTTGACTGGCCATAATTCCGGCCATACCAGCTTCTGGATTTACCGTCGCTAAGATAATCGAGCCGAGTAACGACGCCAGTGTCAGTGGGGCTGACTGTGAGCGGGCTTCAACCGAACGTGCAATATGTCGTTGGGTAACGTGGACAATTTCATGGGACATGACAGACGCGAATTCACTTTCACTGTCGGCCACGGCCAAAGTTCCGGTGTTGGAGACGATATGACCGCCTAAAGTGGCGAAGGCGTTGATGTTCGGATCATTAACCCAGTAAAATTGGAATGGAAAACGCACGCCTTCGGCTTTCGCCACCAAGCCATTGCCAAGGTTATTTAGATACTCGTCTAATAGAGGATCGCTCACCATCGGCAAACTGGCACGCGTTTGTCGCATCATCACATCGCCAATTTGCTTTTCTTTTTCCGGGGTTAAAGTGGCAAATGCGTTACCGCCAAGATCGGGCAGCGGCGTTGCTGCTTGAACAGGACCACTCAATGCAATAGTTAACCCAACACAACACGCCGATACTACACATAACTTCATCTATTTTTTGGCTCTGTTATCCCGGCTTTTATTGCCGAAAGCTGGAGTTCATCGGCATCCGCCTGACCGAGCATTTTTTCTTGCTGATCATAATACTGACGAATGGATACACCATCGATCTTGGTGACGTGCACATGTTTTTGTAAGAACTCGATGACAGCATTGACTAGCTTATGAGAGTACAAAATCAATGCAAAATCGGCTTCGTCGCCATGTTCAAAATAAAAACTGATAAATTTATGCAACTGATTGATCCGCAGTACCATTCGCATGGTTAATGGATCCCAGAGATTAAATTCCATCAGTCGGTTCCCTTTCACGTACTGATCGATTTCAGAGTCTTTGGCATACGGCAACGCATGAAGTTCAAATCCGCGGTCAGTAAATACCTGATAGATAGCAAGGCGTGGTTTATTTTCACAATGAATGACGTTGGCGTTGTCGACATAACCTTTGAGCAGTTGCAAGTTCCAGTTACGTTTATCCATAATTCGTTTAATGGCATTGTCAAAACCATGGGTCAACAAACCTTCTGACTCGCCAAGTGACTGGGCGACCATATGGTAAAAGGGGGGAAGTTCACCCCAGTTGATTTGTTTTTTGTACCAGTTAATATCTTTTAAGGTTGGGTTTTCTGGTAGTTTACTGCGATTTCCGGGTCCACTCATGGTGCTGCTACCTTTTTATTCTGCATGCTCTTAGCCGATTATAACCAATTCCGCTGTTGATGCGAAAAGTTATCCATAACATTTTCTAGCCCACTGTGCGCGGATAAATAACGATATAAAACAGTAAATTACTCATGTTGTTTGGTGAAAAATAGCTAAGCCGTTATTAAGTTCAGACCGCTGCTGTTTTTTTAAACGAGATTCCGGCTGTCGGTTGCGGTGCCATTTCATTCAATTCACTTCAATTCAATTCAATTCAATTCAATGTTTAGCTGCAAACCAGCCACCCATTGCCGCGGGACGCCTGGTTCAAAGCTACGACCGTTCGCTTGATTCACGACCACTGCGCCAACGTAAGTTTTATCCAATGCATTTTCCAAGCTGAGCCAAAATTGCCATTCGCTTTGCGGTAAGTCGAATTGCCAACGGCTATCAAGTTGCAATAGTGTCACCGCAGGAGCGCTGACACTATTACTATCATCCACCCATAATTTACCGCGATAATTGAGTTGCGATCGCAACAACCAGCGATCGTTCTGCCATGGACGGTACTCCAGCTGCCAGTCATGTTGTACCCGGGCAACACCAGGCAGCTCGCGGCGGCTGTCTGTTTGTGCTTCAAAAGCACTCGCCAGCAGGGTGCTGCTTAACCGTTGTTGCCAGCTTGCAGACAACTGCTGCTGCCAAAACAATTCTAAGCCATGGCGCTGGCTGCTGGCCGCGTTGCGATAGCTGGTGCGCCCGCCTAGGGACTGATCGACCACCAACTCATCGGTACTTTGGATATAAAATAAATCTACCGAAGCCAGCGTGGTGGCGGTTTGATATTTTAAACCAGATTCTACTTGTTGATTTCGAGCTGCTTTGAGCGCCAGATTAAGTCCGCTGCCGTTTCGTTGATATGCCATTTCGGTTAGCGTTGGGGTTTCAAAACCCTGGCCAATATTAAAACTCCAGTACAGCTCTGGTTGGAGTGGGTAACTGATACCCAATGCAAAAGTTGGCTGTTGATCGGTTTTTTCGCCGCTGTCATCTGGATTGCCTGGCTGGATAAAATAGTCAGTGACAGCAAACTGCAACTGGCTCAATCGCACGCCCGCACTGAATCGCCACCGATCGGCAGATACATATTCACTGCGAAACGCCAGTTCTGTGCTTTGCACCTGGCCGGTTTCGTCTCGACGTAAGTCGCCAATCTGACCACGTTGATTGACATAACCCTGACGTTGATCGGTATGTTGTTCAAATTGCGCCGAATATTGGAACCACCATCGGCTTATTTCAAACTGTCGCTGTGCTTTAACTCCGAAAAAGTGTCGATTAAGATTCACGACACCGCCGGATGAACTGAGCGCATCACCACTGAAGGCGAGCAATTGCTGAATGTCGCGCTGACCATGCCAGCCAGCCAGCTGCCAATCACCCGACGCTGGCGCTAGTTGTACGCTCAATTGGCGCTGCGCGACATTTTTGTTGCTGTTGAATAAAGTTGCCGCGGTGGCAGTTTGCTTGGGATCACGTTGCCATTCCGTCAGTGTCAGACCCAGCGGATCTTCGAGTAATGGATCATCGGACCAATCGTAACGCCAGTTCAGTTGCAGATCGTCCGGTAACATCACCAGCTGACGCAGACTTGCCTGCCGCTTTTCTGCGCTATTGTGTGGGCGAAACCCGTCATGTTTGAGTTGCTGTAATGAAAGTTCGGTTTGGCCAGTACTGATCTGCATTTGTTGTTGCTGCAGTAGGTTGCCCGACAACTGCTGCAGGCGGATGGCGGCAGGTTTAATTGGCTTACTTTGCAATGCCAACACACCACCGGCCGAATTACCGTACAAAGTCGCAAAAGGCCCGCGCAACACTTCGACACTGGCCAGTTGCGCCAACATCATACTACCCGGCTGACTTTGCCCATCGGCGGTTGACCAGGGGATCCCATCGAGAAGCACCTCAATACCGCGTACGCCAAAGCTACTACGACTGCCAAAGCCACGTAAACTAATCCGACTGTCTTGGGCGAAATTCGCCCGCTGGTCAGCCTGAACTCCGGGTAAGCCTTGCAATAACGACGCAATATCCAGCGCGGGTGCTTCATTGGTAAAATCGCGACTGTTGATGGCCGCACTACTGCTGAGCCAGGGGCGTGGCTGTTGCGCGGCGGTGACCACTAACCGTTCGATGCCGGTCTCGTCGTCGTTGCTGCTTGCGTGAGTGCTAGGGGTTACGTCCAAAGCCGTCGCCGCAACCAATGGGCAACAGAAAACGACAGCCGGGATATAGAGCAAAAAAGTAAGAGGGTATTTAACAGGCATCAGTTTATTCCGCCAACGGTAACGTTGGCGGATCCAAAGTTATTTCATCGGGGTGATGCGCAAAATGGCACCGTTATCTTCATCCGTTAATAGATATAAACTGCCATCGGGATGGACTTTTACGTCGCGGATACGGCTGCCAATGCGAATACGTTCTTCATGGCTGACTTTATCGTCTTTAATCTCCAACCGCACTAACTGGCCGAATTTTAACGAACCAACCAATAAATTTTGTTGCCAGCCACTAAACATGGCGCCTTGGTAAAAACTCATACCGCTGGGGGCAATCGACGGCACCCAATAGTGCAAAGGTTGCTCCAGGCCTGGCGCGGCAGTTTTACCAATGACACCACCGCCGTACTCTTCACCGTAGGTAACCAAGGGCCAGCCGTAGTTGAGACCGGCTTTGGTAATATTAATCTCATCACCGCCCTGTGGTCCGTGTTCGTGTGTCCAGAGCCTGCCACTATTATCCAGTGTTGCCCCTTGAATGTTGCGATGACCCAATGACCAGAGTTCTTTTTTGGCATCGGCTTGCGCAGAAAACGGGTTACCGCTTGCGGCTTCGCCGCTACGGGTGATGCGAACCACCTTGCCAATATGGGTCGACAGCGGTTGCACGTCTTCGCGCCGGCTTCCCCGATCGCCTAAAGTGACAAATATGTTGCCATCGCTCTGTTGCACTAACCGCCCGCCAAAATGGTACTTGCTGTTGTATTTTGGTTGTTGACTGAATACAACTTTGGGCGCGGTAAGGCTGTCACCGGCCAGCGTTGCTTGCAGCACTGCGGTACTATTGGTGTTATCAGCGCCTGGCTCTGCGTAGCTAAGATAAATTTTCTGATTGCTGGCAAAATCCTTGTCCAGCATGACATCCAACAAGCCACCTTGGCCGCCAACCGCGATTGGTGGTAAGCCGCTGATCGGCGCACTTAATTTGCCGGCAGTGACGTAGCGCAAATGGCCATCTCGTTCGGTTACAAGCAACCGCCCGTCAGGCAAAAATGCTAAGCCCCAAGGGTGCGACAGCCCTTTGACGATGGTTTCAATTTTTATGGCATGTTTTTGGGTCTGCAATAACGCTGGCTCAGCGGCTAACGTGAACGGCAATGCCAGTGCGATCATGGCCGTCGACCAATGAATTCGGTTCATCAGATTATGCTCCTTTGGGTAACAGGCCTTCTGCGACGAGTGCCGCTTGCACGGCCGGACGTTGGTTGCAACGCGCAATAAAGCTCAATAAATTAGAATAGGGTGTGAGGTCAAATTTTACGAATTTGGCCCACCCAGCCACAGTAAACAAATAGGCATCGGCAATGGTGAAATATTCGCCAACCAGATGCTGCAATACGGCGAGTTGCTGATCAAGTTCGGTAAAACGTTGCACCAATTTCTGCTGTGCTGCATTTTTGGTAACTTCGGCGGCGGTCGGATCAAATAGCGGTGTAAAATTTTTGTGTAGCTCGGTGGCGATGAAATTGAGCCAGCTTTGTAGTTTATATCGATTAAAACTGCCATTCGCTGGCGCCAGGTTGCTTGCTGGAGCTTGATCGGCGATGTACTGCAAAATTGCCGGGCCTTCTGTCAGCAACTCGCCATTTTTCAGTTGTAAGGCTGGGACGTAACCTAAAGCATTGACTTGCCGATAATCACTACCGTCGGCCAATGTTTTCTGCCGTAGATCTACTTTTATCGCGGTAAATTTTAAGCCGGCTTCCAACAAGGCAATATGAGATGCTAACGAACAAGCCGCTGGGGCAAAATATAATTTCATGGTCGACTCTCCAAAAAACGTCGCCAGTGGTAACAAAATGTCGAATTGCTGGCGATTTATGGCAACGACTTTAGCACGACTTCATGGTGGTTGCTGGTTTTAAAGGTCTGATAAACCTGCTTAATTAGCCCATCGGTGCCAATTAAAAAACTGGTGCGATGAATGCCATCGTACACTTTACCCATAAACTTCTTTTCGCCCCATACGCCGTAAGCCGCGGCTACTTGATGCTCAGGATCGGCCAACAGCGTAAAGTTGAGTTGATCCCGTACGGCAAACTTGCTCAAACTTTTTACTTGATCGGTACTAATGCCGACTATGCTCACGCCTTTTGCCGCAAATTCGCTTTGATGGTCACGTAACGCACGCGCTTGCACCGTGCAGCCGGGCGTCATTGCTTTAGGGTAAAAGTACAGCAGCACCTGTTGGGTTTTTAGTAGCTCTTTGAGCTCGATGGTTTGGTCATCCTGATTTTGTAGTGAAAAATCAGGCGCGATATCACCGGTGATTAAAGTTTGCATAGTGGCTCCTTTGGGGGTTGGAATGTCCAGCGTGGTAGTTATTTGTGCCGACTTTGTCGAGTAAACTTTGGTCTTGTTTGGCCAGACTCGTGGGCACCAACGGTTAGGTTAACCTTGTGGCTCAAACTTGCCTTCAAGTGCCATATCCTCAAGTTGTTGCGCAATCAATATTTGCAGTTGTTCGGGCTGGACCTGCGCTGGTAGCTGAACTGTCATCACAGTATTGGTATAAGGCACGCCATTTTGAACAACAGTTTCTGAGCGCAATGAGCCAATATAAACTTGATGGTCTGCCAGTAAGCTCGACATTTTGCCCAGCGTGCCGACTTTATCCGGGCCGGTATAGGACAACAAATATGGTTTGGGTAACGGCTGCGGCTTGTGTGCTGATGTACGCTTGGTCATCGTCAGTAGATCAAGCGCTAGACCGGAACTTGGCAATAAATATTCAATTTTGCTGATGGCCGCGGCATCGCCTGACAGCAACATGATAAAAGTAAATTCGTTGCCAAAAATTGCCATGCGGCTGTCGACAATATTGCAGTTGCAATCGCTAACCAGACGCGCCAGCTGACTGACGATACCGGTGCGGTCGGTTCCAATCGCAGTAACTACCAATTGTTGAGCCATTTTTTAGGGACGACCTCGTGCCAAATTGTCGTAAAAAGGCCGTCGAGTTTATCATAGTTCGTTGAAAATTCATCAGCTGCTGTTGCTGTTGCTTGTGTTTGTCAGGCCGCGTCATTACCATAGGCAGCCTGAAAATTACGGAGCAGTTGCTATGTTCAGAGGAAGTTACGTCGCCCTGATTACCCCAATGACCGACAACGGTCTGGTGGACTATGCTGGATTAACGCAATTAGTCGAGTATCAGATTGAACATGGTACCGATGGTTTGGTCATTATGGGAACCACAGGTGAAGCGGCAACTATCCCTTTTCCTGAACAACTCGCAGTGCTGGCCGCGGTGATCGAGCAAGTTGCTGGTCGCTGTCAGGTGATTGCGGGGAATGGTTCAAATTCAACGGCCGACGCGGTCGAAAAAACACTCAAGTTTAATCAATTTGCCATTGATGGCTTTTTAACGGTGACTCCTTTTTATAACAAGCCAACGCAAAAAGGCATGATTGCACATTTTAAAGCGGTTGCGAAAGCCGCCACCAAGCCCGTTTTACTGTATAACGTGCCTGGGCGGACTGGCGTTGATTTACTCGCAGCAACTATTGGTGAATTGAGTCACGTCGATAACATCGTTGGTGTAAAAGAAGCCACAGGCTCAATGAGCAGACTTGCGGAATTGCAGCAATGCTGTCCAAAAGGATTTAGTTTACTCAGCGGTGATGATGCCACTGCTGCAGAATTTGTGTTAAAAGGTGGGCATGGGGTTATATCGGTGACAACCAACGTTGCACCAAAAGGCATGACCGCCATGATTCAAGCAGCTTTAGCCGGAGATCGTGCGGGCGCAGAGGCGGTGGATAGCCAGTTACAAGCGCTGCATCGTGACTTATTTATCGAAAGTAATCCAATTCCAACCAAATGGGCATTACGCCGGATGGGATTTATTCAATCAGATTTTGCCCGTTTACCGTTAACCCAGCTGGAACCAATCCATCAGGTTGTAATCGAACAAGCGCTGCAACAAGCCAAAATTAATCTTTAGGAGTTTTTAGGTGCATTATTGGATTTCCGGCTCAGTATTGGCCACTTTGTTGTTATCAGGCTGTTCAATGTGGACAGCGCCCGAAGCAACGAGCCCAGCAGAAACAAAAACAATCAACGAGCTTGCGGTACCTAAAGGTTTAACCGCCCCCAATAAACCTGGTCAATTTGACATACCGGCGGCAGTTGCCGCTGGCTCACGTGGCGATGCTGTTGAACTGAGAGCGCCGATGCAGGTGTTGGCGGTTTCGACCAACGCTAGGACTGAAGAAGACGATAAAGAAGTTCGGGTGTTTTTTGAACGAAATGAGTTCACTGGCGAATTAATGCCACATTTAAAAACTAACCTGACGAATTTTTTCGCCCTACATAATATTCAAACCACCAAGGACGGCGCCGATGGCTGGCGGACGGATTGGGTCAGTCAATATGAAGAGACGGGCTGGTGGTTTTGGAAATCGCAGGAACTGACCCAACAAACGAAATTTCAGGTGTCATTAGAGCCGAAAGTTCACGGTCGTACGGTTGCGGTTCGGGTGGCGATGCTTGAACACAAATACGCCCAAGCTGGCCAGGCCATTACCGCCATTGCACAACGTCGGGAAGAGGTACATTTCTTAAACCGGATGATCGATCATTTGGCAACCATCGAGATCGAGCAGATCCGAGCCCTCAAAGCTAAGTTGCCTGATGTGATGCTGACCCGTGCCGTGAATGACAAAGGCGAGGCGGTATTACTGACCACGCAATCGGTTGAGGTGGCTTGGAATCAACTAGAATTGTTATTTGAGCAAGTTTCTCTGACCGTTACTGACTTAAATCGTACCGAATATGTCTATTACGTCAATTTTGCCAAACCGGAAGCGGGCTTCTGGGGGTCAATCTGGGGTGGTGATGAGAAGCCAGTGCTGCCGATTGCGGAAGGTGAATACCAGTTACATCTGAGCAAAACCGACAAAGGCACGGCCATTAAATGGCGTGATAAAGACGGCAAAGCCTTGAGTCAAGAGCAGGTTGATGCCATTTATGATGTATTTGTGGTGGCGATTCGGCAGGCGAAGTTAGAACTGTAATCACGTAGGCTATGCTATCGTGGACAAGGCGCAATCCGTGAAGGTGTTGCGCCTTGTTTTTTCAGCAGAAGCAGCAAAGTCTGGCGTTGTCTTGTTGGTGATGGCAAAGCATATTGTTGACGAATAGCTTGATGTGAGCTGGATTATTCTCGCCAATTTGGTGGCCGGATCAGCTAAAATCATTTTTCAGTTCGCACCGATATGTACAGCTGTGGCAAATTGTGGCTGGCTATATTTATTGAATTTATCAGTCTGGGATCAAAGGCTTTTACCCCATTCTGGCTCGTTGAGGATAATTACTGATGTGGCATTTGTGGTCATTATTTTGCAAAACACTGGGCCTAAGTTTACTGCTGTGCATGTCCTTTTTTAGCTTTACTGCTGAACTAACCGATTTGTTTCAAGCGGAAGTTGATGGCAATCAAAGCCAGAGTCAATGGCAACAAGCCGCAGTATCAGCGGTGTTGGTGAAGTTAACCGGCAGTGAGCAGAGCCTGAGTCATCCGGCGGTAAAATCTGCTATTCGCAATAGCAGTGACTTTATCAAACAATATCAGATGATCCAGCGTGATGGCCGCAACGTGTTGCAGGTCAGTTTAGATCAGCAAAAAATGACCAGTATGCTGCAACAGCAAAATATCCCGATTTGGGGCAGCCGTCGTCCAGATGTGTTGCTGTGGCTGACCGAAAAAACGCTCGAGCAACCCCAGCTGGTGGTGCTGGCAAAACATCCGCTTCGAAATGCGCTGACGGCTCAGGCCAAAACTTATGGTTTGAGTTATCTGTACCCCCGTTATGATGAGCAAGAGCTGGCAGTGATCAATGCAACGGCACTGTGGTCGGGTGATTGGAGTGGCTTAAACGTGGCCTCTGAAGGTTATCAGGCGACCCAGGTGTTTAATTTATTGCTCGAGCAACAAGTTGATATGACAGGAAAGTTGCAGTTCCGATTAACCAGCCAAAGTATGCTTGATGGCACGGTACAACAACAAGAATTTGTCGGTTCAGATGCGAGCAACTTGTTATTGCAATTCAGCCAACAATTAGCGGCAGCGCAAGCGGCGCAGTACGCGGTCAACGTCCAGACAACGGCGGCAACCGGCGACAGCGTCGTGTTTACCGTTACGGGTGTTCATCATTTAACTGACGTGGTCGCAGTGCAGAAAATATTCAGCTCCATGCTGACGGTGCGTCAACAACAGCTGGTTGGATTTGTGTCAGGACAAGCGACTATCCGTCTTACGCTGGCGGCGGCTGAAGCTGACTTTTACCGCGCGCTCGCGCTTGAAAAACAACTGCAAGCTGTTGCGGCCACTGAGCAGTCGTCACCACAAGCATCAGCGAACGTCGCAGCACATAACCAACTTAGCGACAACACAACATCAAGTAATGGCACGATGGCGCCGACTATTTCTGCAGCTGAACAGGCATTAGACGAGGCGTTGAGCGATGGCTTGATGAGCACGCAAGGCGCCGTCGAGGCTGTACCCACGCCCGCAGGAACATCAACCTTGCAAGTGCTGCCGGGGCAAACCCATTTCAGGTTTGTTCGTCCCTGATGCAACCGACGCAATACACACTGGCGGTGACGCTGCCTGATGATGAAACGCTGCAAAGCTTTTACGGCGCCAAAGACAGCAGCGCGGTGCAGTTTATTGAGCAGTTTCTGGCGCCTGGCAAGCCACAGTTACCAGTGTATTTGTTTGGTGCCAGCGGCAGCGGCAAGTCGCATTTGTTATATGCCGCTTGTGTTCAGGCGCAAGAGCTAGGTCTCACCAGCCAGTTATTGGCACTGGATGATTTTCGTCAGTACAGTCCACGGCTCTTCGATGGACTGGAGCAACTTGATCTGGTCTGTTTGGATAACATTCAGGCCATTGCGGGTGATAGTCACTGGCAGGTGGCGTTGTTTGATTTATATAACCGCATGGTGGAGCAAGGGAAGCGGCTGATGATTGTCGCCGATGAAGCGCCATTGCAGCTGGGTGTAACTTTGCCCGATTTAGTGTCGCGGTTACAAGCGTGCACAATTTTTCAGCTGCGGTTACTTAGCGATGATGACAAACAAAAACTACTGCAACAAAAAGCCCGATTACGAGGCATAGAATTACCGGACGAAGTGGCGCGGTTTTTACTCAACCGTCAGCAGCGGGATATTCGTGCGTTGGTGGCTATTTTGGATAAACTCGATAAAGCCTCGATTGTACATCAGCGCAAATTGACCATCCCTTTTGTCAAAGATGTGCTGGCTTAAACCGGCCACCAAGCGCCGGTTAAGATAAAATTTCACCGAAAAACCACTGCATAAACAGCGATCCGCAGCCCATTCTGGTGTATTATCGCCGGTCTAATTGAGTCATCCATTTTAGGCCGGTCTGAGGACAACAATGAACCTATCTGCCATTTTAGAAAACGCCTTAGCTGCAGTTGCTGCAGCGGCTGATGTACCCGCACTTGAAGAGGTGCGCGTCGAGTACTTCGGTAAAAAAGGCAGCATCACTGAACTGTTAAAATCGCTTGGCGCAATGGACGGAGAAACCCGTAAAGTTGCCGGTCAGCAAATTAATGAATTAAAACAGCAAGTTCAGGATGCTTTAAATGCACGCCGCGATACGATGCAACAAGCGGTGTTATTGCAAAAACTGGCTTCTGAGCAGATTGATATATCACTACCTGGCCGTACCCTTGATGTCGGTGGTTTACACCCGGTTACTCGCACTATTCGCCGCATCGAAAGCTTTTTTGGTGAACTTGGCTTTGAAGTGAAGCATGGTCCGGAAATCGAAGATGATTTTCACAATTTTGATGCATTGAACATTCCTGAGCATCATCCGGCCCGTGCCGATCATGATACTTTTTACTTTAATCCAAAGCTGATGCTGCGTACCCAAACATCGGGCGTGCAAATTCGGACCATGGAAACCGAACAACCTCCGCTGCGGATTATTTCTCCTGGTCGGGTTTATCGGAACGATTACGATCAAACGCACACCCCGATGTTTCATCAGGTTGAAGGGTTAATGGTTGACAAAAACGTCAGCTTTACTGAACTCAAAGGCATCCTGCACGATTTTCTGAATAACTATTTTGAAGAAGATTTGCAAATCCGCTTCCGTCCGTCATTTTTCCCGTTTACCGAACCTTCGGCTGAAGTGGACGTGATGGGCAAAAATGGTAAATGGCTGGAAGTTTTAGGCTGTGGCATGGTGCACCCGAACGTCTTACGCTCCGTTGGCATTGACCCTGAAGTGTACAGCGGTTTTGCCTTTGGCATGGGCGTGGAGCGCTTGACCATGTTGCGCTACGGCGTCACCGATTTACGATCATTTTTCGAGAACGACCTGCGTTTCTTGAAGCAATTTAAATAAGCGGGGGAGTTTGAGCATGAAATTTAGTGAATCATGGTTACGTGAGTGGGTGAGCCCACAATTATCAACCAACGATCTGGCCGAACAGATTTCAATGGCCGGTCTGGAAGTTGACGGCATAGATGCTATTGCCGGAGAATTTAACGGTGTGGTGGTCGGTCATGTCGTTGAATGTGGCCGTCATCCTGAAGCCGACAAATTACAAATCACCAAAATTGATATTGGCACTGCTGAGTTACTCGACATCGTGTGTGGCGCAGCTAACTGCCGTCAGGGCTTAAAAGTTGCTGTGGCGACTGTTGGTGCGGTACTACCGGGCGATTTTAAAATTAAGGCAGCAAAACTGCGTGGTCAACCGTCGAACGGTATGTTGTGTTCATTATCTGAACTTGGCATGGCAGAAAGTTCGGATGGTATTTTAGAGTTACCACAAGATGCGCCATTAGGTGTCGATGTTCGAGTGTACTTACAACTTGATGATAAGGCGATTGAAGTAGATTTAACACCCAACCGTGCCGACTGTTTAGGCCTGATAGGCTTGGCGCGTGAAGTCGGTGTGTTAAACCAGCTGGACGTCACAGTCCCTGTGATTGCGCCCGTGAATGCGACCATCAACGATCAACTCGCAATCAAACTTGAAGCGCCAAAAGCTTGTCCGCGTTATTTGGGACGGGTCATTAAAAATATCAATACCGGTGCAACTACACCATTATGGATGGTTGAAAAGCTGCGCCGCAGTGGTATTCGCTCGATTGATGCAGTGGTTGATGTAACAAACTTTGTGTTACTCGAACTTGGTCATCCAATGCATGCTTTTGATTTATCAAAGATTGAAGGCAGCATTGTGGTTCGTCAGGCCAAAGCTGCTGAAACCTTAGTATTGTTGGATGGATCAGAAGTCAAACTGCAAACCAATACTTTAGTGATTGCAGATGAGCAAAAAGCGTTAGCGATGGCTGGTGTGTTTGGCGGATTGCAGAGTGGCGTGACCCCTGAGACCAAAGACATTTTCCTTGAAAGTGCATTTTTCTCAAAAGTAGAAATGGCCGGTGTTGCGCGTCAATACGGGCTGCATACCGATGCCTCACACCGCTATGAGCGTGGTGTGGATCCAGAATTGCAGCACAAGGCGATGGAGCGGGCAACGCAGTTGTTACTTGATATCGTCGGTGGCGAAGCGGGTCCAGTGGTTGAAGCAAAATCTGACGAACATATACCTACACCTGCCAACATCACGCTGACACGTACCAAACTGGACCGTATTTTAGGTATTTCGATTGCAACAGAAACTGTGACCGAGATCTTCCAACGCCTTGGGTTTGCAGTGACCACAGCAAATGACAGTTGGCAGGTGAGTGTTCCGACGTACCGCTTTGATATCAGCATTGCTGAAGATCTAATTGAAGAAGTGGCGCGGGTTTATGGTTACAACAACATTCCAAATGTTGCACCTGTTGCCAGCTTAAAAATGCGTGACCATGCAGAATCAGAAATTTCGGTCGATAGCCTGCGCGATGTGTTGGTCAGCCGTGGTTATCAAGAAGCGATTACCTATAGTTTTGTTGACCCAAAAGTGCAGCAGGTATTGTTTCCGACAGTTGATGCTTTAGTGTTACCAAACCCGATTTCAGCCGATATGTCAGCGATGCGGTTAAATCTGTGGCCAGGCTTAATGCAAGCGGTGCAATACAATCAAAACCGTCAACAAACTCGTATTCGCTTATTTGAATATGGCTTAAAGTTTATCCCAGATGCCACTGCAGAAGGTGGTGTGCGTCAGGTGCCGGTATTAGGTGGCGTGATTATTGGCAGTTTTGGCAATGAACATTGGACGATTGCTGAGCGTAATGTCGATTTTTATGATGTCAAAGGTGATGTGGAAGCATTGCTGGCGCAGGCGTCTGCGGCCCATGAATTTGGCTTTGCCAAAGGTGAGCATAGTGCACTCCACCCGGGGCAAACGGCAGCTATTACCCGTAATGGCGCAGCGGTTGGTTTTGTCGGTGCACTGCATCCAGAAGCCGAACGTAAGTTGGGAATCAAAGGAAAAGCTTATTTATTTGAGATTGAACTTGCTGCTTTTGGCGCAAAACACATTGTTTTAGCTCAGGAAGTCTCAAAATACCCAGCAAATCGTCGTGATCTTGCAATTGTAGTGAAATCTGATGTGCGTTTTTCGGATATCCTTGCTACTATTAGAAAAGTTGGCGGAAATCAACTAGTTGACCTAAAGTTGTTTGATGTGTACACAGGACAGGGTATTGCTGACGGAATGAAGTCGCTGGCAATCGCACTGACCTTGCAGGACAAGGCGCGGACACTGGAAGATAAAGACATTCAACAAGTCATTTCTTCAGTAGTTCAGACGCTTGGTGAAGAGTTCAACGCAACGTTGAGGGATTAAGAATGGCGCTTACCAAAGCCGATTTAGCAGAACGTTTATTTACCAAATTTGGCATCAGCAAGCGCGATGCAAAATTAATTGTCGAATCTTTTTTTGAAGAGATCCGAGTGGCTTTGGAAGCTGGCGACCAGGTAAAACTGTCCGGTTTTGGTAATTTTGACCTTCGAGTCAAAAATCAGCGCCCGGGTCGGAATCCAAAAACGGGTGAAGATATTCCAATTTCAGCCCGCTGCGTCGTAACATTCCGACCAGGCCAGAAGTTAAAAAGCCGGGTTGAAGTGGGTACCGCAAAAAAATAACTTCTAACAGTTAGTTTTGATTGTGACGAATAAAAAGGAGTTGCCTTATTTTTTGGGCGCTCCTTTTTTGCATTTATCTGCAACAGGTGCATTGTGCGCTTTAATGTTAAACAAAGCTGCGTTGTTGTGTGATGGTAAACCTTTGTTCGATTTAACGAGTCTGTAAAAAAATCTGTGTATTTGCTACCTACGCATCGCTTTTCCTGAAAACGGCTGCCAATTGGATCTATTTGAGCACCTTCATAAACACCATCATGCACACCCGCATTTTTTTGAAAAATTTATACTGCTGTTGATCCGATTTCCCCGTTAGACTGTAAAGCATTGTATCCGCTACCGTCATCATTGAAGCTTATGAAAATTCAAATTGGGATCAGCGCTTGTGTTTTAGGCGAAAAAGTCCGTTACGACGGAGGTCATAAAAATTCGCCGTTTTGTACCGCCGTGTTGTCATCATTTGTGCAATATGTGCCCATTTGCCCCGAGCTGGCGATCGGCATGGGAATTCCTCGCCCGGCGATCCGGTTGATGAAAACCGCACAAGGTGATGTTCGTTTAGTGAATAGCAAAGATATCAGCATTGATTTTACTGAAAAAATGCATCAGTTCACCGATGAAACATTGCCAGGTTTGGCGCAGTTATCTGGTTATATTGTCTGCGCAAAATCGCCGAGTTGTGGCATGGAACGGGTTCGACTGGTGGACGAGCAAGGCGCTCTATTGGGGAAGGTTGCGACCGGTTTATTTACCCAGCGGCTGCTGCAAAAATATCCTTGGTTACCGGTCGAGGAGGACGGGCGGTTATTAGATGCGGATTTAAAAGAGAACTTCATTACCCGGGTCTATGCACTTCACGCATGGCAGCAAATGTTGGCCAGCGGTTTTTCCATTGGCAAATTGGTTGAATTTCATAGCCAGTTTAAGTTTTTGATTATGGCGCATCATCCAACTGCTTATCGTGAATTGGGCCGATTGGTCGCCCAAGCCAAGCTATTTGCGTTAGATGATTTGGCGCAGCGCTACTTGCTCGATTTTATGCGAGCGCTCACACAACATGCGACGCGCAAGCAACATGCGAACGTGTTGATGCACTTACAGGGTTTTTTCAAAAATATGTTAAGCGCTGCAGCCAAACAAGAACTACTGAGCCTCATCCATCAGTACCGTGTAGGACATGCTCCTTTGCTGGCACCTCTGACATTACTCAAACACCACTTAAGCCTGCATCCGCATAAGTATGTGGCGGCGCAACGATATTTATTACCGTATCCGGTGGAATTGGGGCTGCGGGCATGACTCTCGCTCCGACCGCTGTCGCCAAACCTTTTGTCTTGGTGTGGCTACGCAACGATTTGCGTTGTTTTGACAACGCCGCACTGCATGAGGCGCAGCAAACTGGCTTACCAGTGCTGGTGGTATACATTGCAACGCCAAAGAGTTGGCGTCAGCATCAAATGGCAGCTATCAAACAGGATTTATTACGGCGGCGCGCACAACAAATGCAAGTGGAGCTGGCGCAACTGCAGATCCCGATGTTGTTGTTAGAAGGCTCAAACTATCGGGGTTGTCAGGCACTGCTGAGTGAGCTTTGTCAAAAGGGCGCGGTGTCGTTGTATGCCCAACGTGAATATGAACTGCGTGAACAGCAGCGAGACGTTGCGGTGAATGAGGCGTTGGCTGCCGTTGGCGTCGATTGTTATTTTATTGATAATCAATGCCGCTTTGCACCGGGGGCTGTGCGCAGTAAAACCGGTGATGTGTATAAAATTTTCACACCGTTTAAAAAAACGTGGTTAGCGAAATTTCACGAGCTTGGCGTGCATTGTTGGCCCAAACCAAGCCCGCAACAGCATTTCGAGTTTGATTTACCGCACGATTTACCCTTAATGCAAGCCGGTGATGCCAGTTCGATGGCTTATCCAGTGGCAGAAAATGACGTGTTAGCGATGCTAAGAAGCTTTTGCCAAGAACGGGTGCAAGACTATCAGACCGCCCGCGATTTTCCAGCTCGTCCCGGTACGTCGGGCTTGTCGGCTTATTTAGCCATTGGCGTTGTGTCAGCGCAACAGGCGATGGCTCGGCTGCAACTCGAAGCGGGGGATGCTTTGTGGCAAGAAAAGTCGGGTGCTGCGGTATGGCTCAGTGAGCTGATTTGGCGTGAGTTTTATAAACATATTCTGGTGGCGTACCCAGATCTAATCAAACATCAACCTTTTCAAAAAGATACCGCAGCGATTGTCTGGGGCAACAACAAAACATGGTTTAAACGTTGGTGTGACGGCCAGACCGGTTACCCGATTGTTGATGCGGCGATGCGACAACTCAATCAAACCGGCTGGATGCATAATCGCTTACGAATGATTGTCGCCAGCTTTTTAGTAAAAGATTTACAGATCGACTGGCGCTGGGGCGAACGCTATTTTATGTCAAAACTGATTGATGGTGATTTCGCCGCCAACAACGGTGGTTGGCAATGGGCTGCTTCAACCGGCACTGATGCCGCACCGTATTTTCGCATTTTTAACCCAGTGACCCAAAGCGAACGTTTTGACCCAAACGGTAATTTTATCCGCCAACAGCTGCCGGAACTGGCGTCGCTCAGCAATAAACATATTCACTGGCCGCACCCGTTACCGATGTCGCTGGATTATGCCAAACCGGTGGTTGAACATGCCAAGGCACGACTGCGCACGTTAGCTATGTTTAACGCGGTAAAAAAACCAGCTGCTGGAGTGCAGGATGACCACTAACATTAAAACTAGCGTGACTGAGCAATCTGGTATCGCCCGTTTAGAAAACTTTGTATGTTTTTATAACAGTTTAAATGCCGATAACTTAGCTGGTTTAGCGCAAATCTACCATCCCGATGTGGTGTTTAGCGATCCGGTGCATCGTGTCGAAGGGCTATTGGCGCTGCAGGCCTATTTTTCCCACGCTTATGCCCGCTTAACACAAAGCCATTTTAATGCGCAAAATATGGCGGTGAATGGTGTGGTTGGTTTTGTCAGTTGGCAAATGCGTATCCGTCATCCGGCGATTGCTCAGGGCAGTGAAATTTTGGTCGATGGTTGTAGCGAGCTGCACTGGCATGAAGATGGCCGAATCATCTTCCATCGTGATTATTACGACCTCACACAAATGGTCTACCAACACTTGCCGGTCATGCGCTGGTTAACTGGAAAGATAAAACAACAGATGGCAAAGGAATAACAGATGCGGATTGCAGTAGTAGGCGGTGGTATTGCCGGTATGATGAGCTGGTATTTGTTGCGGCAGCAGCATCAGGTTACCTTGTTTGAAGCCAATGATTATTTGGGCGGCCATACCGCGACGGTCGATGTGGCGGTGGACGGCAAACAATATGCCATTGATACCGGTTTTATCGTTTTTAACAACTGGACGTATCCGTTATTTAATCGATTTCTTGACCAGCTTGGTGTGGCTTCACAGCATACACAAATGAGCTTTTCGGTTAAAAAGCCCAGCCAAAACCTTGAATATAACGGCAATACCTTATGGAGCTTATTCGCGCAAAAACGGAACCTACTGCGCCCTTCATTTTGGCGGATGCTCAAAGACATTATACGGTTTAATCGGATTTCGAAAGAGTTATTGGCGCAGCAGCATCCTGATTTAGACTTGTCCATCGATGATTTTCTTGCACGGTACAAGTTTGGCATTGAGCTGCGTGACAATTATTTATTACCTATGGGGGCGGCGATTTGGTCAGCGGGTCTTGCTGAAATGCCGGAGTTTCCACTGCGATTTTTTCTGCAATTCTTTAAAAATCACGGCTTACTGAATATCACCGACCGGCCACAATGGTCAGTGATCCAAGGGGGTTCGCGTCGTTATGTCCAAAAAATGCTGGCGCAATGTGGTGATGACGGCATTCGTGTTAATAGCCCGGTGCAGGCCATTCGGCGTTTTGACGATCGGGTCGAAGTGACGCTACCCGATGGCAGTGTCGAGATTTTTGATCAGGTCATTTTTGCCTGTCATAGCGATCAAGCCTTGGCGTTGCTATCTGATGCATGTGCCGCTGAGCAACAAGTCCTCGGCGGCATTGCCTATCAGCTCAATGAAGTGGTGCTGCATACCGACAGCCGTATTTTACCTAAACGCAAGGCTGCTTGGGCGGCTTGGAATTATCAATTAGGGCAAAGCAGCAGTGATCGAGCGACGCTCAGTTACAATATGAATATTTTACAGGGCCTTAAAGATGCACCGACTTTTGTCGTCACTTTAAACGACAGTCAAAATATCGAAACTTCTAAAATTTTGCGCACCTTTCATTACGCACATCCGGTTTACAATCATTTGACGATGTTATCGCAGCAACGGCGGGCTGAAATTAATGGCATTAACCGCAGCTTTTTTTGTGGTGCTTATTGGTATAACGGTTTTCATGAAGATGGTGTTAGAAGCGCAGTTGATGTTGCGTTAATGCTTGGAGTCGAGTTCTGATGCAAGCTGGGCAAGCTGGGCACGCTTGGTATCGAGGCCGAGTCGGCCATCAACGCTATTTGCCTACCGCGCATGGTTTTGGTTACGACGTCAGTTTTTTTTGGCTCGATCTCGCAGCATTGTCGACACTCGGCGACTATGGCCCTCTGCTTTGCAACGAGAAGTTTGGCGCCTTTAGTTATCGACGTCGCGATTATCTATCAGGTGATGGGTCGTTGCAGCAAGCGGTACTGGACAAAGTGGCCAGCTTGGGCGCCGATATCGATGCTATTGATCAAGTGTTTATGCTCACGCCACTGGCGAACTGGGGGCTGTATTTTAGTCCACTCACCTTGTACTACTGCTTTGCTAAGGACAATCTTGCCTGTTTATTAGCCGAAGTGAGCAATACGCCTTGGAATGAGCGGCATTATTACCTGGTGCCAATCGCAGAAAATATCACCGCTACGCCCCTAGCTTCAGCTAGCATATCGCCCATTGATTGCCAGAGCGCTCGCCCGAGCCACTCAGAACATGCAGCCGCCAGCGACGTCACTGAATTTACGCAGCCGAAAAATTTTCATGTCTCGCCGTTTAACCCGATGGATATGCTGTACCAGTGGCACGTTGGTAAACCCGCGGCACAACTGCAACTTAGTATTACCAATTGGCGGCAGCAACAAAAGATTTTTAGTGCTTGGTTGACGCTGGATCGACAGTCTCTGTCGGGTGCTGCGTTAAAACACTTGTTGATCCACACGCCTTGGCAGTGCGTACAAGTGGTGTTTAGAATTTATTGGCATGCGCTGAAGTTACTCGTAAAAGGGCTTCCGCTATATGGTCACAAAAAGCCAGAGGGCCCTGCTTTATGACATTTTCACTCGCACAACCATCGGTATTGGCCAATTTGGGGGCGCTCGATAAAATTTGCCGCAAACTGATGTTGGATTATCTGGCAAAGCTGCAACAAGGCTGTATTGAACTGGTGGAAGACCATGACAAACAATTGCTTGGTGATAGTAAAGCGCAGTTGCGGGTGACCCTGACGGTGGTGGATGCGGCATTTTATCAAAAGCTCGTGTTAGGCGGGTCGGTCGGTGCTGGCGAGTCTTACATTGATGGCCATTGGCGCACCGACAACTTAACAGGGCTTGTGCAAATTTTTGCCCGTAATGCAGCTCTCCTGGACGCTTTAGAATCTGGGCTTGCTCGCTTTAGCAAGCCAGCGCTTAAATTACTAAATTGGCGCAATCGGAATACGTTATCGCAATCGAAGAAGAATATATCAGCACATTATGATTTGGGTAACAGCATGTATCAGTTGTTTCTCGACCCTAGCATGATGTATTCAAGTGCGGTTTATCCAACGCCTGAAAGTACATTAGAACAAGCGCAGCAATATAAACTACAGCAAATTTGCGATAAGTTGCAGTTAACTGAACAGGATCACCTGCTAGAAATTGGCACTGGCTGGGGTAGCATGGCTATTTTCGCGGCCCGTAATTTCGGTTGCCAAGTCACCACGACCACCATTTCTCAAGAACAACATGATTATGCTGCCGAGCAAATCGCTGCTGCGGGATTGCAGCATAAAATAACCTTATTATTTGAAGATTACCGTGAACTATCGGGCCAGTATGACAAGCTCGTTTCCATTGAAATGATTGAGGCGGTAGGGCACGAATACCTAAATGGCTATTTCGCCAAATGCGCCAGCTTATTAAAACCCAATGGCCTGATGGTGTTACAAGCAATTACCATAGCTGATCAGCGTTATGAGTTCTACCGCAAGGAAGTCGATTTCATTAAGAAGTATATTTTCCCCGGTGGCTGCTTACCATCGATGGTTCGAATGGCCGATGCAGTCGCTAACCATACTGATTTGGTGATCCGCCAGGTGCAAGACATTGGTTTTGATTATGCACGTACTCTCGCGGACTGGTGTAGCAACTTTATGGCCGGTCGTGATGCGGTGCATCAACTGGGATATGACGACCGTTTTGTAAGGTTGTGGCATTTTTATCTTTGTTATTGCGAAGGTGGTTTTTTAGAGCGCGCCACCAGCGCTGTGCACATGGTGCTGACCAAACCTGACAATCGCCATCAGGTATAGCCCTGAACATTTACCAATGCTGTTGAACTGTGTTATAACTTTATAAAAGTTAACGGATATTCTGTGCCAATGACCACCATTCAGCATGGTAATTTAGCTCAAACGGCTCCTGATCTCGAAACCGTAAAACAACTGCAGGCGGATAACTTGCAGTTGTCGCAGCAACGACTTGATTTATTGCGCCAAAATCTTGCCTTGCAACACGAAACGACCATCCTGCATTTGATTAATAAACTTGCCCTGCAATTAAATGATCTGAAGACAGAAGCTGAAATTTATCGCTTTGTCGCACAGCAAATTGTTGCTGCTTTAGGTTTTGAAGATTGCGCCATTTTTAGTTGTGATGAAAAACAACAAAGGCTGCAGCGGGTTGCCGCCGTTGGCTCCCGTGATTTGCCTGAGCATCAGGGTTTTGGTCAACTGAACTACGAGCAAGGTATTGTCGGATTATGTGCCAAAACCAAAGCACCAGTGTTGGTTGCCGACACCCGAAATTCACCGCATTATTTGCTTGATGTGTCTGAGCGATTATCTGAACTTGCCGTGCCGGTGCTCGATCAAGGTCGTTTGCTGGCCGTCATCGACTGCGAGCAATGGGAGGCGCGTTTTTTCGATGACAACCATCAGCAAATTTTACAGCATGTGGCATCCATTCTCAGTAGCCGCTTGCGCAAACTTGAAGATTTAGCGCAACTGGAGCAGTCAATTACCAAACTCGAATATGCTGAGCGGGTGCAAAAAGCACTGTTTAATATTGCCTCATTGAGCTACGACGCTAGTAATTTTCAAGCCTTCTACCAACAAATTCATCACAACGTCAACTCGCTGATGTACGCCCCAAATTTTTTCATTGCGTTGTATGATGATCAGGAAGAAATTCTACAATTTCCATATTTTGCCGACACCACTGAGCACATCAGCCCGGAAACTATCTACCCCAAAGAAATTTTAGCCAATAGTCTCACCGGTTATGTCTTTCGCAATAGCCAACCGTTATTGGCGGATCGAAAGAAGTTGGAAGAGTTCGATCGGACAAAGGAAGTTATTGCGTATGGATCGCCGCCAGAGTGCTGGCTTGGGGTGCCATTTCGTTCCGGCGATGCGGTACGAGGCGTGGTGGTGGTGCAAAGCTATGATGCAAATGTGGGTTATGATCAAAAAGATTTGGAACTGTTAACCTTCGTTTCCCACCATATTTCCAGCGCATTGGAACGGGTGTTTGTTCAGCAACGATTGTTGCACCAAGCCTTACACGATGCACTGACGAATTTACCAAACCGCAGTTTATTTATTGATCGAGTCAATCACGCTTTTAAACGACGTATACGTTTTCCAGATCAAATAGTCGCGGTTATGTACCTTGATTTAGACCGTTTTAAAATGGTCAATGACACACTGGGACATCAGGTCGGCGATGAGTTTTTAATTGCCGTCGGTCGGGCGCTGAAAAGTTGTTTACGGCAAAATGATACCTTGGCTCGACTGGGCGGGGATGAATTTGCCGTGTTATTGGAAGACGTCAAATCATTACTAGATATTACTGAAGTCGCGGAGCGGATTGGCCAAGCGTTACAAGTCCCGCTTGAACTGAAACAACATCGATTGCAGACTTCTACCAGTATTGGTATTGCATTTGCCGATAGTTTAACCGAAGACATTGATACCGATGAGCTGATCCGTCAGGCCGATATCGCCATGTATCAGGCGAAGCAGGATGGGCGTGGTATGTGGCGGCTGTTTTGTAGCGAAATGGATTTAGAAACCACGAAAAATTATCAGTTAGAGCAGGAAATTAAAGTGGCACTGCAACAACAACAGTTTGTGTTGCATTATCAGCCTATTATCGATTTAGCGACAGAAAACACCGCTGGTTTTGAAGCGTTGATCCGTTGGCAACACCCGATACGAGGTTTTGTCGCCCCAAACGATTTTATTCCGCTGACTGAAGATCTTGGTTTGATGAGTCAGATTGATTTTTATGTCGTGCGTACCGCAGTTGAACAAATTCAGCGCTGGCGGCTGGATTACGCCACCGAATTTTATGTCAGTGTTAATATTTCCGGTCGTAGCTTCTCGGAAATAGATTTTGCCGACAAAGTATTGGCACTATTGGCGATGTTTGACGTGCCGGCGAATTATCTAGCGATTGAAATTACCGAACGTGCGTTAATTGATAAAATTGGCCAAGCAAAAATTAGTATCAACAGCTTGCGCGACGCTGGAGTGAAAGTGCTACTCGATGATTTTGGTACCGGCTATTCCAGTTTGAGTTATCTACATGAATTTAAATTAGACGTATTAAAGATCGATCGTACTTTTATTGCTGGAATTAGGCCAAGGATCCAAGAAAATCCAGTGGTAAATACCATTATTACTTTGGCAAAAACCTTACAGTTAAAAGTCGTAGCCGAAGGCATTGAAACCAGTTTACAACGTAAATTATTGACCGAACTGGGATGTGATTCTGGTCAGGGCTACTGGTTTGCCAAGCCGATGCCTGCTCGTGAAGCGGTCACTTGGTTAAAGTGATTTGTTCGTTGCTGTAGTGTATGTGCAATGAGCGTTCCGGTGAGACGGTAGGACCATCATTGGTCTGTATTACTCGCTTGTTTGTGGTTGTGCGCAGCGCTTAGCATCTGCAAAGATTTGGCTGTGTGGCGAAAATAAAAAGCCCCGCATTACCGGGGCTGCAATAGCTTGGCGTGAACCGCTATCAGCTTGTTTTTAATACAATTCGTTCGGGTTCAATGCTGATTTTGTTATCTTTCATCAGACCCCCAATCGCTTGTTTAAACACCTTTTTACTGACGCCAAAAGCCGCATAAATCGCTTCAGGTTCGCTTTTATCAGACAGTGGCAGTACGCCATTTGCGGCGGTCAGCTTTTGCAGGATCTGATCGGCAATGCTCAGTGTTTTCTGATAACCCGGTTTTTCCAGTAATAAATCAATTTTGCCATCATCGCGTACTTTATTGATATAAGCTTTGGTGGTGTAGCCACGGCGCAGTGGTTTAAATACTTGATCTTTATATAAAACGCCCCAGTGCTGATGATCAACCACTGCTTTATAACCAAGTTCGGTTGGCTCGGTGACCATGATTTGCACTTCATCGCCGCTTTGATATGACGCGGTCGTTTTACCGATAAACTTGTCCAGTTTACTGGAGGCGACGATCCGGTTACTGCGGTCAACATAACAGTACACTAAATAGCTGTAGTCGAGCTGCATTGGCAAATGTTGCTCCGAAAACGGCACCAATAGGTCTTTTTTCAAACCCCAGTTGAGAAAGGCGCCGACTTTAGTACTGGCCACAACTTTTAATTGCGCCACTTGACCAACCATGATCAGTGGTTTTTCTGTCGTTGCAATAAGCTGGTCTTCTGAATCAAGATATAAAAATACCTTCACTGAACTGCCAATTTCAGCATCCAGCGGTACATAACGTCGTGGCAGTAAAATATCACCCCAATGTAAACCGTCTAGATAGACACCAAATTCGACTTTTTTCTTTACAACTAAGGTATTTAATTGGCCGAGAAACATAATTACTCCAGAGTAAATAGTGGGTTAGTTGCAATTTTCAGCAAGGTAGGATTGATCACAACCGATTGTTCATTGTCGGCAAACCATAGCTGACCTTCCTGGATCGTACATTGTAACTGCATCGTGCGTTGACAGAGTTTAGTTAATGATTGTGACTCTTCGCTTTTAATTGCCACCACGGTCAGATTATTCAATTCTTTGGCGACTTTTTGTTGGTTTGACCACCATTTGTCAACGACGCTGCCACCATAAGCGACAATCATGCCCCGTTGTGCCCTATGGCTCGCACGACGAATTAATTTATCTTCAGGCAGACCAAGCTCTACCCACAACTCAATTTCACCACCAAGACTGTGTTGCCATAGATCCGGTTCACTGTCTTCGGAAATGCCTTTGCCAAATACCAATCTCTCGTGAGCGCACAGTGCAAAAGCAACCAGCCGTACCATCATCCGCTCCAAAGTTTCCGATGGATGTTGCGCCAGTGTTAGGGCATGTGTCTGATAATAATGCCGTGTCATATCGGCGATAGCGAGTTCAGTTTTGTAGATAGTTGCTTTAAGGGCCATAGCCGCTTTGGTCCTGCTAAAAAGCGCCAAATCAGGCGCGAATACTGCGAAAAGGGCGCTAGTGTAACTGTTTTTTGTCAGCGGTGATATTGCTCTGTGCGTTGCTGCACTTGGACTTCGTTGCCTAAATACCGGTGACGCGCGACGCATGATGTGGGTGATGCCCCTGAATACCTATATTTAGCGAGTTCAATCTGCGGGGAGTACACGCTGTTGCCAGAATTTTTCATGAAAGTAATAACCAACGGTATTGACTGCCGGTTCAACGATGGCGAGCAAGCCGCCGACAATCAAATCTCCCGTTAGCAGGTATGCAACGGTAAAAGCTATGCAAAAGTGCATGATGGCGAAGCTGATAGTCACCCTACCGAAATTTATGCTGATTAATCACTATACACATTCATAAATGAGAATTTGTTGTAAAACTGTACTATATACAGTGTGT
>JBBKWN010000159.1:0-20741 GCA_037968955.1 Rheinheimera sp.
GCTGCAAATAATCAGAGAGATTTTAAAAAATATTTAAATAGACATAAAGAACGAAAAAAACAAAAACACCTGATCATTCATTATTAAATTCTGAGCACACTTAACCAGCGCCATCAACTTGAATTAAATATCTATCGAGCATAGTATTATGCTTAATTATACAAATATCTGGAAAACAAATGGCAGCGCCTATTCGCAAAATAGTGATTGTTGGCGGCGGCACCGCTGGCTGGATGACTGCGGCAAGTTTAATTCGGTACGCCGAAGGTAAATCTATCGCGGTTACTTTAATTGAATCGTCGAAAATTCCCACCGTTGGCGTCGGTGAAGCCACCATTCCAAATATCGTGCAATTTAATCGCAATCTTGGTATCGATGAAATTGAGTTTATTCAAGCAACTCAAGCGACGTTTAAATTAGGGATCCAGTTTGAAAACTGGCACCAACAAGGTCAGCAGTTCTTTCATCCGTTTGCCGATTATGGGTTGAAGATTGATCAGGTCGACTTTCACCACTATTTACATCGCCTTCAGGCCAGCGGCATTTCGACTAATCTGGAAGATTATTGTTTTCCTGCGGTTTTGGCGCGTTATGATAAATTTGCCCAGCCTCACCCCAATCCTGCCAGCCCGCTGGCCGATTATTCCTACGCTTACCATTTTGACGCCGGGCTATATGCCAACTTCCTGAAAGATTTTTCAATCAAACTCGGTGTTGTACATATTGATGCCGAAGTCACCCATACCCAACTTCAACCACAGACCGGTTTTATCAAATCAGTTTTACTCGACAATGGCATGGAAATTCATGCTGATTTATTTATTGATTGCTCTGGATTTAAAGGCTTATTGATTGAACAAGCGTTAGAAACCGGCTACGAACACTGGAACGAATGGCTGTTATGTGACGCTGCCGTCGCAGTACAATCTGAGCGCGCGCAGGCGCCACATCCCTATACCCGAGCCATCGCCATGGCGGCGGGTTGGCAATGGCGTATTCCTTTGCAACACCGTAGCGGCAACGGCTACATTTACAGTCGTCAATTTGAAACGGACGCCAATGCCGAGCAAACTTTGCTCGACACCATTGAAGGTAAAGCCGTCAATCAGCCACGAAAAATCATGTTTCATCCGGGAAGACGGAAAAAAATCTGGCATAAAAACTGTTTTGCCATTGGCCTGTCCAGTGGTTTTCTTGAACCTTTGGAATCAACCAGCATTTCGCTGATCCAAACCGCCATTGCGAAATTACTGACATTTTTTCCAGATCAGTCTTTTAATGAACATGATATTGCCGAAGTGAACCGCTTACATCATCGTGAGCTGGAAAATATCCGCGATTTTCTTATCTTGCATTATAAACTGAGCCACAGAGACGACTCGCCGTTCTGGCAGTATTGTAAAGAAATGGCGATCCCAGATTCATTGGCACATAAGATCAATCTATTTAAAAGCCGCGGTCATATTGTAATGCTCGACAATGAATCATTTAAAGAATCGAGTTGGCTTACCATGTATAACGGCTTTCAAATCACGCCCTACCGATTTGACGAACGGGCTGGCGCTGTTGACCCAGCGTTGATTAAACAAAAGCTGGATCAAATGCATCATTCCATCGACAAGGCAGCGCAACAAGCGATGCCGCACGATCAATTTATAACAATGCATTGTCGATCAGCAGTCGCTGATAAAGCTAAACCCTGAACCAAACAGAAACCACAGCAAACAGAAACTACAAGTAGCACCATAAAAAAACCGGACTGATAGTGCATCGTCCGGTTTTTTGCGCCGTTAAATGTTGGGTGCCTGACAATATTCAGCTAGAAACTCAGCGTGACTTGGTTGTGTTAACGCCGCTGCCAGAATCGCATCTTTACCTCGTGTCAGCGACAGCGCCAACCTTGGATAATTCAGCGCATCAACCGTCGGATTATAAGCTGCGGTTTGCTGCCCCATTCCGGTAAAGACGGCATACCAACTGGTGGGTTGAAATAGCTCTTCTGTGCCCGGAATTAAGCCACCTGCGGCGCGGAAAAAATCCAGTTTCTGCTGCAGTGATGCCGGTATTTTCATCTCCGTCTGACACCAACGCCAAAAGGGTGTATCGGTGCGCGCAGTCGTACAATAATGCAGTACCAGAAAATCACGTATTTCTTCATAATCGGCCCGTACTCGCCGGTTAAATTCTTTTTGTAGCACAGGGTTACAGCTGCTATCTGGAAACATCCGGACAAACAGCGCCAGCGTTTTAGATACCAAATGAATAGCGGTTGATTCCAGTGGCTCCAAAAACCCTTGCGCCAAACCTAAAGCAAGACAATTTCGATGCCAGGCTTGTTTACGAATACCGGTGACAAAAGGAATGATGCGCGGAGCCGTCATCAGCTCACCTGCAACTGATGCTAATAAAGTAGCGGTCGCTTCGTCGTCAGAGCAAAATTTGTCACAAAAAACATAACCATTGCCGGTTCGGTGTTGCAGTGGAATGCGCCACATCCAACCGGCATCTTTGGCAGTTGAGGTCGTATAAGGCGTGGGGGCTGCAACATTTTTCGTCTGGACCGTGACGGCTCTATTGCATGGTAGATAAGCCGACCAGTCGTCATAACCGGTGTGAAGTGTTTGTTCAATTAACAAACCTCTAAAACCACTGCAATCGACAAAAAAATCTCCCGCAATCTGCCGACCATCTTTGAGCTGCACCGAAGTAATATTGCCAACGTCGGTTTGCTGCACCGACTCAACATGGCCTTCCACTCGCACCACACCTAATTTTTCAGCAAAGGTACGTAAATACTGGCCTACCAGTGTCGCATCCAAATGCAAAGCGTAATGGGTACCGGCAAGTGCGGTTCCCAGCGCTTTATGCGGCAGAAAAAACTTGCCGTGATCAGCTAATACCGATTCCGGCGAATGCGCCATTAATGGTGTGGTATCACCTTCAGCCTGCGCTTTAAGCCAGCACTGGAAAAAATCATGACCATCAATGCTGCGCCCCAAGCTGCCAAAAGGATGAAAATAATGTTCGCCCCGTTGATGCCAGTCTTCAAATCGGATCCCTAGTTTAAAACTGCCTTGGGTGGCTTTAATAAACTCAGCTTCATCTATCCCTAAGCTATGGAGTGTCGCTAAAAAGGGCGGGATCGTGGCTTCGCCAACGCCAATAATGCCAATTTCAGCCGACTCGACCAAGGTAATGCTCACCTCAGTGCCTTTAAAAATATGAGCTAAAGTCGCAGCAGCAATCCAGCCAGTGGTGCCGCCCCCGACGATGACAAACTGTTGGATTGGCTGAGCGTTTTTCTTCATTGGACGACTCTCTATTTAAATTTAAGCACTGACGTTTTCGCGGGAAAAACCACAAAAGCGGGCCAGAAATTGTTCATGCTCCGGCACCGCCTGCACCAGACTGGTAATTTGCTGGCGCATACTGGCCAGCTGCTGTTGCAATTGTGCCACTGGAATTTGGTCGACCTTTGGATGATAGCGCTGCGGCATGACTCCCAAACCGTTAAACACCGCCAGCCAACTGTCGGCCCCAAAAATTTCCCAAGGGTAACGCACAATCTCGCCACTGGTTTTAAAAATACGGATTTTTTCTGCCAGCAGCTCCGGCACGGCCATTTGTTGGCAATCGAGCCACATTGGGCTGTCGGTGCGCTGATTGGCTTTGTAATGCAGAATAATAAAATCACGTACCCGTTCGTATTCCAGCAGCGTTACTTCATTAAAACGCTCAACCTGCTGCTGGCTATAGCTTGGGGTTGGAAACGACAGCATAATTTTCTCGATCGCGGTTTCGACCAAGGCAATACTGGTACTTTCCAGCGGCTCGAGAAACCCAGATGCTAAACCAACTGCTATACAGTTTTTATTCCAAGCTTTTTTCCGCCGCCCCGGCACAAATGAAAACTGTCTTGGCTGATGTAACGGGGTGCCGCTGACGTTTTGCAGTAATGTGGCCGTAGCTTCGTCGTCACTGATGTAACGGCTGCAATAGACATGACCATTGCCCTGTCGATGTTGCAATGGAATGGTCCATTGCCAGCCCGCCTGATGCGCGGTTGACACTGTTCGCGGCTGCAATGCGCTTGCTTGCGTGGTTTGCACGGCCACCGCTTTGTCACAAAATAGCCACTGACTCCAGTCTTCGTAACCGGTCTGTAAGGCATCTTCAATCAGCAGCGCTTTAAAACCAGAACAATCGATAAATAAATCACCGGCTAGTTGCTGCTGATTATCCAACTGCAACAGTTCAATGGCTCCGGTTTGTGGTTGCAACTGAACCTGCTCAATTTTGGCATCAATATGGGTAACGCCCTGTGCCAGCGCATAGTCGCGCATCAATGTTGCAAACAAAGAGGCATCAAAATGTAGGGCCCAGTCGAAGATATGTAATTCTGATGTTGGGTTCGGGCTCGTCAGGCAAAACTTATTGTGCCGCGCCAAATTAACCGCCAACGAATAATCAGCCAACTCGGTCGGATCGCCAAGCTGACGTAGTTTTTGCCAATAATGATGAAACGGAAGGTGATTGATGTGCTGACCAAATAAACCAAAGGGATGGATAAAAGAGCTACCGGGCGTGCGCCAGTTTTTAAATTCAATGCCTAATTTGCAAGTTGCATTGGTGGCTTTGAGCACATCAACATCGCTAAAACCTAACCGCTGATAAAAACGTCGCAGCGTCGGAATGGTTGCTTCACCAACGCCAATAGTACCCAGCTGCGATGATTCGACCAAAGTGATGGCAACGGGCATCTGTTGAAAATGGTGACTCAAAGCGGCGGCGGTCATCCAGCCCGCAGTGCCACCACCGACTATCACCACAGATTTGATCGGGGTGCTGGCTACTTCCATCAATATTCTCCTGCGCTGTGCTTTTACCACAGCCCTCGCAATTGTAGCCGCAGCGAACCGGCGGCTACTGGAACAAAAACCGCCGCAAATGCGACGGTTTTTTTACCTTGGCTGAATTAAACTTTTAATTCAAGCTCAGTGTTAGAACTTCACCCGCGCACCGATAGTCCAGCGTGCTTCATACACGTTCTGGAATGCTTTTTGCTCAGAGAATTCCAGATACGTCTGTTGGAATTCTTCTGTGATGTTCGAACCATTGATATACAGGCTGGCATTGTCAGTGATGTTATAAGTAGCACTGATATCCAATTGTGAATAATCATCCTGATACAGCGACTGGAAGCCGACAGCGCCGCCACCCTGCGTGATCAGGCGTGGGCTACGACTATTCCAAGCCACCCGGGCCGAGAATTCATCCTGCTCGTACCAAGCGACCACGTTGTAGGTGTCTTTTGACATGCCGACAAATGGCAGATCGTTACCATACACATCTTTTTTCTTCTGCGTCGAGTCACTGTAGGTGTAGTTCACATCAACACCGAAGTTCGACAAGAAGCTGTGATCAATGACATCCGCCAGTGCTAACCGACCACCAACTTCGAAACCTTGAACATTACCACCTTCGCCTTGAATCTGGGTGCTAAATGGCCAAGGGCCACGTTTTACACCATCCGGATCTGGCTCATCAACCAGCACAGTGCCATCTTCGGTGAAGCTGTCGATTTCAATTTTATACAATGACAAATACGTCATCGACGACGACATGGCATACCATTCAGCGGACAACGAATAGTTGTTTGAACGCCATGGATTCAGCCCAGGGTTGCCACTTAAACTACCATTAACCACCCGCAGACAGTCACAGGCGCCGTTGATAGTCATACCAACTGACTTACCGCCGCCTAACGCTGACAGGTTGAGCGGTTGCATATTCTCGGTATAAGCCGCGCGCAAAATAACGTCTTCTCGAACACCAGCGGCTAAGTTAAACGAAGGTAGGTAATCGGTGTAGCTACGTTTTGTCACGGTATCACCGACATCCGGAGCCAAACCTGAGTGCGGTAAATTTGGGCTACCGGTGACGTTTTGTTTTACCAGAATGTCGGTATCAATCACTTTCAAACCGAGGTTACCGCTAAAAATGCCGTGCTCGAAATTCGCTTGGGCAAAATAGTTAAACTCGTCTAACTGTACGTCATAACTGGCGCCAGCGTTTTCCGTCCGGGCAACATTACCAAAAGTTGATTCATGGAATGCTCGGGGATCACGGAAGTTCTCCGGATCAATCACCCACACCCCTGGAATGCCCTGCACACCACCGAAGTTGGTTTGGTATTTGACGCTGGTGTACTTGTCTAGGCGGGTTGGTGCTAACAAGGTATAAGGCACCCAAGCGCCTTTTTTCAGGTCACCGACGTCTTGTGTTAAGTATTCACCTGCCGCCGGATTGCCTTCACAACCCTTGGTATTGATATATTGATCAACCGCTTTCCACTGGGCGATATCACAACCGTTACCAAAAGTTGAAGTGTAAGAGAAGTCATCGTGGTCAACGATCCGCTCTTTGGCACGCACACCAAAATCAAGGCTGGTGATAAATTCGCTGTTGGCAAACTCGTAGTTCCACTTAGTACTAAAAGTGTTCACTTCACCACGATCGTCGGTATTTCCTTCAGAGGAAAACGCACCAATATGGTAAGAATCTAAGTCAGCCATATAAGCGCCAACGGAACGGACGCCTTTGCCACCGTTGACATTCTGGTCAAAACCACTGAACAGCGGATGTTTGCCGCGAGCGTCATAGCCCAGCAGGAACTGGCTTTCGATACCACCTGGCGAGAACTTGGCATAACAACCGCCAGCACTACCGACCCGAGTTTCCCCGTTTTTACAATTTACACCCTGCGAGAACTGTCCTGGCCCGGTCACCAAAGAACCTTTGTCAATGCTCAGCATGTCGCCTTCGCCATAACCATGGCGCATTTCAGCAGTTGCGGAAGCGCGAGTCGCCCGCACCTGACCAGACAATGGCCCTTGGCCTTTAAAGTTCAGTTCTAAATTCAGGTTGCGAGATTTCTCTTCATTGATATTGACCTGAGTAAACGACTGCAACCGCCATGACTTCATATTAAAAGCGTTGACACCACCCCACTTGTTGCCATCTTTGTCAGTAAAGGTATCACCGGTCCAGCCGCTGGCTGTTGGGTAGGCGTAGTCGTTAAAGGTATACCAACGGTTGTTTTGTGACAGGCCGCTACGCGCATTAAAACGATTTTGATCGGTGTAGAAATAATCGGCAGTTAATTCAAAACCACTGCCCAAATCCACTTGACCTGAAAACTGGAACGCATCACGTTTACGTTCTTCTTGCTTGTTAAAAGCGGCAAAACCTTGTGGCACTACATGACGCACTTTCTCGCCTCGTGGGTTTGCGCCCCATGTAAAGTTGTTGTTTGCAGCACCAATACCACCGTTTTCAGAGGTATCAAAATAACCATTGTAGTCCGTTGCCAGATTAGCTTCAGAGGTCACTGCAGAAACAAGCACCCCCCATTTTTCTTCTTTAAAGGCAAATAAACCATTTACACTTGGATCGTTTTCTTTGCTGATACTGCCACGGGTCAATTCAGCGCCACCGGCAAAAGTAAAACCGTCATCCATTTCAAACGGGCGACGGGTTTGAAGGTCAACGGAGCCAGAAATACCCATCCCACTGAGTTTAGCTTCGGAAGATTTATAGACCGTCACGCCAGAGAATAATTGCGAAGGGAGATCACCAAAATCAGCACCTGACTGGTCAATTGTGGTGGCACTTAAAAACACTTCACCATTCATGGTGGTGTCAACTTGCGGTAAACCGCGAATGGCAACAGGGCCACCTTCACCAGCAACACGCTCAATCTGCACACCAGAAATCCGCTGCAGTGAATCTGCGATGGTCACGTCAGGTAATTTACCAATGTCTTCTGCGGCAATCCCATCAACCTGAGAAGCGGCGAAACGTTTTTCATTGATACTTGCTTTAGTACTGGCACGAATACCACGAACTTCAATTACTTCTACTTTTTCGTCATTGGCACCGGCTGCTGCGGTTTGCTGGGCAAAGGCTGGCATCGTAAATGCTGCGGCCCCAACCACTAAACCGAGTCTGACTGCCAATGCACATTTATTCATTTTAGTGTGCGACATGAGCTTCTCCCGTTCCTGTTTCTTATCTTATGCGATATGTTTTTTGTTGACCTGCAATGACAGCGTTGTCATTAGAATTCAACATACACAAAAAAATTTTGATTTGCAAACCCATTTCGCTGAAATTTTAGCCGAATTCAGCGGTGGGTAGCTGGCCAACTCCAGGCCATTATGCTGACTTTTCTAAATTAGATTTTTCTATTTAAATGCAGGCAAAAACCGTATATTACTGTTTTATATAGATAAACATAAATAGATTTAAACGATTCAGTGCTAACTGATTGTTTTCCCGCAAATAAACAATTGCCGTGTAGACAAAAAAGATGTATCCCTAAGTTTAATTTTCCTTACAATTTGACCATCGCTGTCATTTGTAGCAGAAGTTCAAGTCGCTATAGCTAACATACAAACCTAGATCTGCCATTGAAGCTCCGAGGCCATGCCACATTTTGTTTAGGGTAATACAGATGAAAGTAACCATTAATGATGTTGCCAAATTGGCCGGTGTTTCGATTAAAACCGTGTCTCGAGTCATGAACAATGAACCTTCGGTGAAACAGGCGACACTAGATAAAGTGACTGCGGCGATTAGCCAGCTGAATTATCAGCCGAATGCAGCAGCCCGCAATTTAGCCAGTACCCGTTCGTATAGCATTGGTTATATTTATGACAACCCGAATGCTTACTATGTCATTGATATGCAAAAGGGTTTATTAGAGGCATGCCGCAAGCACGGCTACGAATTACTGATCCATCCGACCAACGCTAAATCGGTGGGTATTGTGCAGGAAGTCATCAATTTAGTGCAGCATGCTCGTTTAGCTGGTCTGGTATTGACACCACCATTTTCAGAAATGCCGGAAATTGCTGCAGCGCTTGATAGTATCGGTGTCGACTTTGTACGGATCATCTCAGGCTCCACCCCATCACCAAAGCTGACCAACTGTGTGCTGGTTGACGACTTTACCGCTGCCTTTAAAATTACCAATCATTTGTTGGAGCTGGGTCATACCCACATTGCTTTTTTGTGTGGTGATGAAGAGCATAGTTCCAGTGGCGAACGGTTGGCCGGTTTTAAAGCCGCACTGACCAAACGCGGAATTCAGGCCAATCCAAAATACATTGTGCCGGGTAGCTATTCGTTTGAATCGGGTGTCAAAGGCGCCAAGGCTTTATTGGCACTGCCACAAAAACCAACTGCTATTTTTGCTTGTAACGATGAAATTGCCGCAGGCGCCTTATTTAGCGCTCGCTTATCCAATGTGGAAATTCCGCGGCAACTCTCCATTGTCGGCTTTGAAAACAGTCCATTTTCGCGTCAGACGTGGCCACCGCTCACCACCGCTCACCAACCCAACAGCACCATTGCTTTGCAGGCCGCTGAGCTGTTATTTCGCCATGCCAGACCAGGTATACATTTGGCAAACACCGAGCAGCAACCGGTGTTTATTCCAGAATTATTGGTGCGCGAATCGACGGCGGTTTGCCCACAATAATTGGCAACATGAATGGGCCACATGAACGAGCAGCATCGCCAACACATTTTTACCATCGACCATTTTGCCATCAACAATGGCGCAACCTTCTATTTTTTCTAATAAAAAAGCCCTGATGCTCACCAATCAGGGCTTTTTTGTTTGTACTTTAAAAATCAATGCTGGGGCGACTGGAGCAGCGCCAGTCATGCCACATGCACAGTGGGCAGTTTAAGGCGCTACCGCCTGCATCATCAACGCTGCGATGTAAGCGCCATAAGTACCCAGCGCATAACCGAGTACCGCCAGCAACACCCCCACCGGTGCCAACGAAGGGTGAAAGGCTGATGCCACGACCGGCGCTGAGGCTGCACCACCAATATTGGCTTGACTGCCGACCGCTAGGAAAAATACCGGCGCTTTAATCAGTCGTGCCACAAGCAACAACAAACCGGCATGAATGCTGATCCATACAATACCCACTAAGAACATCACCGGATAATCCATCACCGCAGTAACATCCATATGCATACCAATGGTTGCCACAAGAATGTAAATAAACACCGAACCTACTTTTGACGCCCCGACCGCTTCTAGCTCACGAACTTTGGTGGTTGATAACAACAAACCAAATGTCGTCGCCAGCACCACCAACCAGAAAAAACTACTGGTCAGGCTATACATCGCCAGTTGTGGTGCATTCTGTTCAATCCAAGGCGCAATAAAGTTTGCCAATAAATGCGATATCCCCGCCACCCCAAAACCGACCGCCAACAACCGCATTAAATCCGCCGTAGTTGGGTTTTTCGAATTCTCAGCCTGATATTTTTCGATTTTGGCTTTTAAATGCTCGATGGCCGACGTATCAGCGCCATTGGCTTTATCTAATCGCACTGAATTGGCCGCCATCCATAATAAAACCGCAGTCCAAATGTTGGCCACTAACACATCGACGGTAATCATCACCGAGAAAATATCACCACCGACGTCAAACACTTCTTTCATCGCGGCTTGGTTGGCACTACCGCCAATCCAACTGCCGGCGACGGTCGACATGCCGCGCCAAGCAGCATTCGCACCGTCACCACCGAGTTGTTCTGGGAAAAAATACCCAACGGTAAACAAGGCAATAGGGGCGCCAATAATAATACCGGCGGTGCCGGTTAGAAACAGGATCAGAGCTTTGGGCCCAAGGCCAAGAATAGCTTTAAAATCAATGCTTAGAGTTAATAAAACCAAACAAGCCGGCAGCAAATAACGTGACGCCATTTTATATAATTCGGATTTTTCTCCATCAATAATGCCAAAGCTGTTAAATAACGACGGAATGAAATAACAGAGTAAAATTGATGGCACATAACGATAAAATTTCTGCCAGCCTGGATGACTACTATGGCTGGTATGGAAGACAAAACCGAGGATCAGGGCAAGCAAACCCAGGACCACGGCGTCATTGGTAATTAAAGCGGTTGATTGCATCGGCAGATCCCCAACGGTTATTCGTGGATAAGGTTAACTTCGCAATGCAGCATCTTGAAACTTAACCAGCTCGCCGCGAGTGTTGCAGTGAAACGTGGCTTAATACAGTTCTTCTGGGGCTAAAATCGCTTGGCTGACCTTACTTATATTTTTTATATTTGCATGCAATTTAGCATAGAACTTGGCATTGGCAAATGCTGGCCTACTAGTTTGGCGGTCTGATGCCGAATATTTATGATAAGCGGTAAAAACATAGGTTAACTTGCAAATAAACTGCGAGGTATCTGTCATCTGTTTGTGCTGTTGCTCAAATTCGCACCACCTTGCTCTGACCGGCTTTTGCTCGCAGCTTATAGCACTAAAGTAGCGTTGCCATAGCTAAGTCCCGCCATTAGCATCAAAGCTTATTGATACGGTCTAAAACCGAGATCCGGTGTTGTCAGCGAGGAGAGTGAAATGAAGGTGTTAATTACCGGAGGTGGCGGTGGTATTGGTTTTGCGGTTGCAAGCGAATTTGCCAACGCTGGCCATGACGTCATTCTGGCAGATCTGAATACCGAGTTGGTGTGCGCTAAAGCAGCTGAATTAACGGCGAAAGGCCTCCAAGCGCGTGGCGTAACACTAGATTTAAATTCGCAGCAGTCAATTGAACAAACTGCTGCCACAATTGGCGCCATTGATATCCTTATCAATAACGCCGGTATTCAGCATGTTTCGCGGTTGGAAGACTTTCCAGAGCAGAAATGGCAGCAATTACTGCAAGTGATGTTGACCGGCCCTGCGATGTTGACCAAAGCGCTGTTGCCTGGCATGCGTGAACGTAATTTCGGTCGCGTCATTAACATTGGCTCTATTCATGCGCTGGTCGCATCCCCTTTTAAATCGGCCTATGTAGCGGCGAAGCACGGCTTATTAGGCTTTAGTAAGGTGGTCGCGCTCGAAAACGGCGATTTCAACTTCACCATTAATACCATTTGCCCAGCGTATGTCCGCACGCCGTTAGTTGAGTCACAAATTGCCGCGCAGTGCAAAGAACACAACATGACCGAGCAACAAGTCATCGAGCAGATTATGCTCGCGCCGATGCCACAAAAAGCCTTTATTGGCGTGGATGAAATTGCGGCGACTGCGCTGTTTTTATGCCAAAACGCCACCCGCCATATGACCGCTCAAACACTGGTACTGGATGGTGGCTGGACAGCTCGCTGACATTTAAAAAAAACTCAGGCACAATCAGGGACTTCTCTGAATGAATCAAGCGCCCTCGATGTTATTATCTCAAGGTAATATTGGCCTCGGCACGATAGCCGCGCTGTCACTGCTGTACTTGGTGGTATTATATAGCGTTGGGCGCTTGGGCCGTCGGATTACAGGTCATCACCCACTGGCGCCTTGGGTGTTTAGTTTCGCCTTAGCAATTTATTGTACATCTTGGGCTTTTTATGGCGTCACAGCGCAGGCAGCCGTCAACGGCTGGTGGATCCCGCCGACGTACATTGGCTCGTTATTGTTATTTTGGTTCGGATTTGGCCTGATAGCCCGCATCGCTATTGCTTGTCGCCGCTATCGTATTACCTCAGTCGCCGATTTTATTGCCACCCGCTACGGTCATTCACGACTGCTGGCTGTCCTGACAACCTTAATTGTCCTCACCGCCGTGATTCCCTATATCGCTTTGCAGTTGCAAGCCGTGTCGACCAGCATTAACGCGCTGGTGGTACGCGACAACGAACTGCGCTGGTATCAGGATACCGGTCTCTATGTCAGCTTGTGGCTCGCCGTCTTTGCGCTGTTGTTTGTCGGTCGCAGCGCCAAAGCACATCAACCCAATCCGGGTTTAATGACTGCCATTGCTTTTGAATCGTTGGTGAAGCTGCTGGCGCTACTTGGTGTTGGGATCTTCGTCTGTTGGGGTTTATTTGACGGTATCGGCAGTCTTTTTAGCCAGGCGGCAACACACCCTGCCGTCAATCAGCTACAGCAAAAAGCATTACCGACATCCGTGTACTGGATCCATGTGTTATTGGGTTTTGTCGCAACTTTATGCTTACCACGGCAATTTCATGTCAACTTTGTCGAAATTCAGCACCTACGACATTTGCATTTGGCGCGGTTAATTTTCCCGTTGTATTTGTTACTGATGAGCGTATTTACGCTGCCCGTTGCGCTTGCCGGCTTGATGTTATTAGGGCCCAGCGTAAATATCGACTTGGTGGTGCTGCAATTGCCATTATCGGCCAATCGGACGGACATGGCCTTACTCGCTTATCTCGGTGGTTTTTCGGCTGCAACTAGTATGGTGATTGTCGCCACCGTCGTGCTGGGCATTATGATCACCAATGATTTGCTCACACCGCTGATTTACCGCCAGCAACAGCAACCAGCGGACGGCAGCCCTTGGATCAAAATCGCCACCTTGCGCCGCGTGTCAATGTTATCGGTGCTGGCATTGGGCTATTTGTATTATCGCTGGATTGGCACTGAAACAGGTTTGGCGCAGTTAGGTTTAATGGCTTTTGCGCTAATTGCGCAGCTATCACCGGCGCTGATCCTTGGCCTGACCAGCCGCAAAGTCAACCGCCAGGGCGCGTTGGCAGGCCTAAGCAGTGGCGCGCTGTTATGGGCTTATATCTTGTTATTACCTGAATTGGCTCGCGCCGGTTTACTAAACTGGCAATGGTTAAAACAAGGCCCGTTTGATATCAGCTGGCTGGCGCCAACCGCATTATTTGGTGGCCAGTTCGACAGCATCAGTCTTGGCGTGCTGCTCAGCTTGTCGGTGAATGTCGCCATGTTGCTGCTGATTAGTCAATTGAGCAACACCCGGATCGGCGAATGGCTGGAAAGCGGCCGTTTTTTACGCCGAGAAGTGAAAAATGACACAGTGCACGTACCACAACTGACCGTGCAGGATTGTTATTTATTGGTGCGGCGCTTTGCCGGTGAACGAGAAGCACGGCAATTATTACAACGTTATTTAAAAACCAGTAGCCCTGCTTTGGATAAATTGGCCGCAGCAAATTTATTGCAGGGGGTGGAGCGATCGCTCGCGGCGGTGGTCGGTGGCGCGTCGATGCGGCTGTTATTAAATGCTGCCAGTAAAAATAGCCAGTTACCACTGGAGTCCGTCGCCAGATTTGTCGACGAAGCAAGCCAGGTGTTTTTATTTAATCAGGCGCTACTGCGCGCCACGATTGACAACATCAGTATGGGCATTAGTGTGGTGGATGCAGACCTACGCATTCTCGCTTGGAACCAGCGTTATCTGGAAATGTTTGCCTATCCGGCCGGCTTGGTCGAAGTCGGCAAACCCGTGGCTGATTTAATTCGCTACAACGCTGAACGCGGCTGGTTTGCACCCGCGGTAGCATCCGAGGCTGACAGCGCCATAAACGCGGACAATGTACAGCTAGAAATCGACAAAAGGTTAACCTTCTTACGGGAAGGTAGTAGCTACAAATTTCAGCGCCGCCAACCCGATGGCCGGGTGTTTGAAATGCAAGGCAACCCGTTGCCGGGCGGCGGTTTTGTCACAACTTATAGCGACGTCAGCTCGTTTATCGAAGTACAACAAGAACTTGAGCAAAGTAATAATACGCTGGAACAACGTGTGGGCAGCCGCACCAGTGAACTGGAACAACTCAACCAACAATTGGCCAAAGCCAAACAACAGCTAGAAGAGCAAACGATCAGCAAAAATCGATTTTTCGCCGCCGCCAGCCACGATTTGCTGCAACCTTTTAATGCCGCAGCCCTGTTTTGTGGCTTGATCCGCGAACAAGCCACCGACGACAACGTACGATCTCTCAGTAAAAATCTAGCCGCATCGTTAAATTCAGCAGAAGAGTTGTTGGCCAGCATTTTGGAACTCACCAAACTCGATTCGGGAGTGGTAAGGCCACAAGCAGGCCCCGTCGCGATGCGGCAAATTCTCGACCAAATCGCCCGTGAAGCCACTTTACTGGCCGCAGAAAAAGGCCTGAAATTTTGTTACCGGCCAAGCAAGCTCAACGTACTGACTGATGATCGACTGTTAAAGCGGGTGGTACAGAATCTCGTCAGTAATGCCATTCGATATACAACAACGGGCAAAATTCTGCTCGGCGTGCGACGGACTCGTGATGCAGCGGGCCAACCAGCGCTGCGAATAGAAATACACGACACTGGTATTGGAATTGACGCAGCAGTCCAAGGCCACATTTTTCAAGAATTTCAACAAGGTCCTCAAGCCGATCACAAAGGGCTTGGCATTGGACTGGCAATCAGTCAACGCATTAGCTTGTTACTGCATCATCCATTGACGCTGCAATCAACTGTGGGTCGTGGCAGCTGTTTTGCAGTACAGCTGCCGGTGACGCAGCAGGCAACCAGCACGGTGCAAAGCACCCGACTGCATGAGCCAGGCGTTAACTTTGCCGGCAAACGGATCCTGTTATTAGATAACGAACCCCAACTATTGCATGCAGTGGCTGAATTACTGCGCAGCTGGCAATGTGAAGTGCTCGCAATTAGCCAACCGAATGAAGCCATAGCACTGTTACAACAGGGCCCCACACCGGATTTACTACTATTTGATTATCACCTCGATCAAGGGGCGACCGGCGTGGAAGTGGCGACGCAACTGCAACAGCATTTTAGCGTCCAAGCACCAGTGGTGATCCACTCGGCCGATCAACAGCAACAAACCCGCGACCATGCGCTAAATGCCGGTTTCCACTTTATGCTCAAGCCGCTTAAAGCGGCGACCTTAAAAAGACTATTACAGCGCTTGTTGCGCTGATGCGGGATCTTTTTAACAAAATTTAGCGCCCTCTGCATAGACATACTTGCTGCAGCGAGCCGCACAAACGTGTTAAACGCTAGGCATATATCGCACTAAAATCATTGTTATCATCGCGTTCACCGAAACAACATCAACATCAATATGTGATGCAATCTAATGAAATAACATAGTTTTTCTCAGGCAACATGCGCCAAAGGCGATTGAGCCTATGAAATTGTCAACAGAATGCTTCGTTGCAAGCGAAAGCTATCTGAAGGTGTTACCCTGATGATCTTCGTCCCGCTCATCTTGTCGCTGGAGCTTTTTGATGCAACAAATTGTCAGCAATACCGCCATCAGCCGTGCGTTACTAGTTCTTATTCTGGCCGCAGGGGTGTTTTTCTTTATCGGTTTTCTGGTGCCGGTTCTTGCCGCACTGATTATCTGTTTTGCCAGCTGGCCGCTGTTCTCCCGCCTAAAACAATTTTGTCGCGACAGCTCAGTGCTGGCCGCCAGTGTAGCGTTAGTTCTGATGTTAATTGGCTTGGTGATCCCACTGGCTTTCGTATTTTCCTATGCCATGGATGAACTTCGTGGCTGGATCTTCTGGCTCACCAGCGTGAACGAATATGGCGCCGCGGTTCCCGATTGGATCAGCGCATTGCCGTGGATTGGCGAACCTTTAGCTGCACAATGGCAATTGTATCTCGGGCAACCCCATCAGCTTGGACAAATTATCAGTATGATCAGCGGTGAACAGCTTGGCGGTATTTCACGGTGGGTACTGACCTTTGGTTGGAATACCGCCGGATTATTCCTCACGCTCTTGTTTATGCTGATTACCTTATTTTTCCTATACAAAGATGGCGAGCGATTAGCATGTCAACTGGACACCGTTGGCGAGCGGATCTTACCCAGCCGTTGGAATCGCTTTTCACGGGTGGTTCCAGCAACGGTCAGCTCGACCGTCATTGGCATGACGCTGATTGCCATCGGTGAAGGTCTGGTGCTTGGTACGGCGTACTGGATTGCCGGGGTGCCGTCCCCGGTCGCTTTTGGGGTGTTGACCGGTTTTATGGCGCTGATCCCAGGTGGTGCGCCACTCGCCTTTACTTTGTTGTCGGTCTATCTGGTTGGCACCGGCGACTTGGCCGCGGGCGTAGGCTTGTTTTTATGGGGCAGCATTGAGTTGTTTATCGTCGATAAAACCATCCGGCCAACGCTGATTGGCGGCCCGGTCAAATTACCGTTTTTACCGACGTTTTTTGGTTTAATTGGTGGTGTGCAAACGATGGGAATGGTTGGCTTATTTATCGGCCCGGTCTTGATGGCGTTGTTGGTGGCGATCTGGCGCGAATGGTTGCGCGAAGAAGTAACGCCCTCGACGCAGGTTTTACCTGATTAACTGTCAGTTATATTCGATTTTAACTTAGTCAGCAGTGTCGGCTACTATGGGGTTGTTCCGTACCTTGCTGATTACTGCCGCAGTTTCACAGTTCTGCTGCAGATTTTTTCAGGCTTTTAATGCACTTGCACACTGGTCTTGCACACCAGATTCTCCGCCCCGGCCAATACCGGGGCTTTTTTTAGCTAAAACGGCTGCAACTGTGACAAATAACCACAGCTTGTCTAGGGCCGCATCAGCAATTCCCCCAAGCACTCACAACAGCTTGAGGTCTTTTGGTTGGCAGTGCGAGACAGCTTTGTGGTCGATAACAGTGATGGCGCGTAATTACTGGTTAGTCTTCACTGTCTTGGCGGAATTTTAGTTGCACACCTTTGATAAAGTTTCGCAGCACTTGATCCTGACAGGCTCGAAAATGATGATGATCCGGCCGGCGGAAGAAGGCACTGAGCTCATGCTTGCTTAAGCGAAAATCCGACAACAATAACAAGGCTAAAATATCTTCGTCTTTTAAATCCAAAGCAATTTTCAGTTTGCGAAACACAATGTTGTGATTTAACTTTTGCTCTGGCTCTGGTTGTGGACCGTCTTTGCGGCCACGTTTTTCAATGATCAAACCGTTTAAGAACATCGCCAACGCTGGGTCTTCGATGGCCACAAAAGCCGCGTCATCGTCTTTTTTCAACCAGTCACTGATTTGTGCGCGACTGACTTCAAGCCCGCCGTGCGCAAAAATTTTGATCATGGTACTGTCGTTAAAATCAAAGGCGTAACGCAGCCGGCGTAAAGTCTGGTTATTGGTCACAACGATATCCTGAAATGGTGCCCTGCAACAGTGCAGCGGCAAAGCGCAAAAAACAGCTGACACTGTAGCAGATTTTCAGCGGAAAAGCCGCGCTGCAGTTCGTCAGCACCAACCGATACAGCGACAAAAATCGCACACTTAACCTGTGCAAGTTAACGTCTGTTCGCCGCAGCTTCCATGCTATAGTCCGGATCTGATGATTGCTTGCCGCTGGTGTCGCTGTTGAAAAAAATCGCTGTTTTTGTTGATGTACAAAACATCTATTACACCTGCCGCCAGGCTTATGGCCGACAGTTTAATTACCGTCGCTTCTGGCAACAATTGCAGCACCAAGGTGAGATTGTGCAGGCCACTGCCTACGCCATTGACCGTGCGGATGATCAACAACGCAAGTTCCAAGACGCACTGCGCCACATCGGCTTTACCGTCAAACTAAAACCTTTTATTCAACGCAGTGATGGCAGCGCCAAAGGCGACTGGGATGTCGGTATTACCGTGGATATTATGCAAAGCGCCGCTGACGTCGATGAAGTATTGTTGTTATCCGGCGATGGTGATTTTGATCTGTTACTGCAGGCCATCAGAAACAGCTATGGTGTGCTCAGCACAGTGTATGGTGTGCCGGGCTTGACTGCCCATGCACTGATCAATAGCGCCGATCACTATTACGCCATTGAAGAGTCTTTATTGCTGTAACCGCCTATGCTGTCACACGGCGGTATCACGCGACTTCATCGCACCATGGCGTCGGCCAGTTGTTTACGACAAGTGTTTCCGACAACTATTTCTGACGATTACTTCTGACAACTATTTACGACAACTATTTCTGACAATGACTTCTGACAATTGTGCCCTGCCTTAACGGCTACAGCACCACAACCTGATGCCTACCCCGTTGTTTTGCTTGATAAAGTGCGTTATCGGCGCGCTCGAACAATGCCGTATAACGTTCACCCGGCTGCCACTGCGTCACGCCAAAACTGGCGGTGACAGCAACAACATCGGCGAGGGGCATAAACGGCAGCTGCGCCAAAATACGCTCGGCAATGGCTGCCGCCAGTTCAGCTTGGGTGTCGGGTAACAGCACCACAAACTCGTCACCGCCAAAACGAGCCAACAGATCTGATGGTCGCAAAAATTGGCGGGCGGTTTGGCAGACTTGCAGCAATGCCTGATCGCCAATTTGATGACCATAATCGTCATTCACTCGTTTAAAATGGTCAATATCAAACACCAACATCGACAACGGCTGCGCTATGTAAATGGCGTTGAAATTCTAACTCAGCTTGTTGCAGAAGCCGCTCACGGGTGGCTGACTGCGTCAGACCATCAGTAAAGGCGACTTGACGTAGCCGGATATTTTCTTCAATCAGTGCTGGTAACGACAAACCATACAAAGTGTTCGCAGCAATGACATTTATCGCAAACTGATACACCATCACGAAGTCCATCAACGCAAATAAATGCACCAACAAGGCAATCAAAAAACTACTGATAGCAACACTCATCACATTGAACATGGCGCTTTCGGTGCAGGCAATCCACATATGTGGGATCACCAAAAAGAAAATCGCAAACGCGCTGTTTGGCGATTGAGTGAGTTTCGCCAGCAACATCACAACAAACAGGAGCGCCACATTGAGCAGCAATTTGGCGCTGCTGAGCTTTTTCCAGCGCAATTGTTGCAAACCGGTCGCGTCGGTCAGTCTAAATAAAGTGCCCGGCTTAAGTAGCGTCAACAACGCAAAAAACACCGGCGCTATCACCACCACGCCAGCCAAATCGCCAATCCAAAATGGCAACCAGGTTTGGCGCGCTTCAGCCAACGGCAGCATATTGCAGATGACCAACTGCGTGATAACTAACACGGACGCCAATAAAGCGCTGAGCGAAGCAATCAATAAAAATGCCAAAATCAGCATCGGAAAATTACGCTGATGTTGCCGGGCGAACCAGCGCAAAACCGCAGCACCGGCAGCGTATGGCAGAATATGAGCCAGACCAAACAACAAACCCGCCTCGAACGACTCTTTGAGCGTGAGCGGCAAATTGTAGTGCTGAATACTCCAAAAACTAATCAGTACACAGCCGACCATCAACACCGGCACGGCGCGCAGGCCAAGAACCAATAGCGCAGCAAAAGTCAGGCCCGCACAAGGAAACCAGACACTGGCATGCTCGGTATATTCCACTAACCGACCGAGTTCCCACACCAATAACCACAACAGCAGCAACAACAAATCACGACTCAGAGCAGAGCGCTGCAATAACAACAGCGATTTGGCAATCATCGATGGGGGGCTGATTTGGGTCGTTACACTGTCGCTCATGAGTTAACCTACAACGAAAGTCAGGTGACGGACTATCGCCCGTGGATGAAATTTAGAGTATCAGCTTCTGCCAAACACCGTGAACCCTCTGCCAGAATTTTTATGCCGATAGCGATGCAGTGTCACCACAACATCAGATTTCAAAGATTGTCTGGCAGTTTAAGTTTTTCAAATAAAATGCCAGCCAAGGTGCGATTGTTTACTTCCAATTTACGCAAAATAGCCGACACATGTTGCTTCACTGTGGTTTCTTGCACATTCATTTCATAAGCAATTTGCTTGTTCAGTAAACCATCAGCCACCATTTTTAGCACTCTAAATTGCTGCGGGGTTAATTGTTCCAGCCGATTGGCAAAGTCGCGGTCGATTAAATCCGTGGCCTGCGCGACTGCGGTTTGCAATTCCGCCGGCAGCCAGCGATCGCCATTGAGCACGGC
>JBBKWN010000160.1:0-57541 GCA_037968955.1 Rheinheimera sp.
AACCACCTGAATCCATTCCGAACTCAGAAGTGAAACGCAGCTGCGACGATGGTAGTGTGGCAGATGCCATGCGAGAGTAGTACACCGCCAGGCTCCCAATAAGTCAAAAAGCCCACTCAATGAGTGGGCTTTTTGCTTTTGCGGGTATTTAGGTTGCTTTGCTTTTTTACTGTGCACCACCTGCTGGTTTAAAGTACGCTAATCCAACCTAATACTGATCGAGCTCAAGAGATCAGTGCTGTTCTTCGCTTACAAACACACTTAACGTCCTCACTCACCTCGGCAATCCTTCTGTTAAGCGCAACATGCTAGTCAGCGACGGATCTTGCACTTTAGTATCACTTCAAATAATTACTATTTGAGAAGTCTGCCGTGTATCGTCCAATCCAAGCTTTATTACTGGTAACATTGTCTAGTATTAGTCTCGCCGTTAGCGCAAATCAACCGCTGCAGTATGAAGATGTTTTTCAGCTTGAATTTGTTTCACAGCCACAGATAAGCCGTGACGGCAGCGAAGTGGTGTTCGTCCGCAATCGTTTTGACCAAACACTAGATAAAAGAGTTGGCTCTTTATGGTTAACAAACACCGTTAATGGTCAATTACGGCCACTAGTTGCCGAGCAAGCTGATATTAGTGCTCCACAGTGGTCGCCAGATGGTAAAAAGCTGCTGTTTATATCATCAGCATCAGGAAAACCTCAGATTCATTTACGTTGGCTCGATAGCGGTGAAAGTGGACAAATTAGTCATTTGCCACATCCAGCGACTGATATTAGCTGGTCACCAGATGGGAAATGGTTGGCATTCTCTATGTTCACCGCGGTGAAACCAAAAAATCCGGTGACATTACCCGGCAAACCAGAGCAAAACGAGTGGGCCAAAGCGCCGATTTATATTGATACGATGCAATATCGTGCTGATGGACGCGGTTATTTGCCACCAGGCAACCGGCAAATCTATTTAATGGCCGCTGATGGTGGCACGCCCATCCAACTGACGAGCGGTGATTTTGATCACGCCGGTGCTATTAGTTGGAAAGCAGATACCACGGGTTTTTATTTTTCCGCAAATCGTCAGCCCGATCAAAGAGCGCAAGCGCAAAACAGCGACATCTATTTACTGACCTTGGCAGACAAAAAACTAACGCAAATAACCGACCGATTTGGCCCTGATCACTCGCCGGCACTATCTGCTGACGGAAAATGGCTGGCGTATCTGGGTTATGATGATAAAAAACTGGCTCATCAAGCCAACCAATTGTATGTGAAGAACTTAAAATCCGGTGACATTCGAAATTTGACCGTCGATTTAGATCGCAGTATTGATAGCTTTCAATGGGATGCGGACAATGATGCAATCTATATTCAATATGATGATCAAGGCCAGGGAAAAATTGCGCGGCAGCCGTTAACAGGAAAATCCAAGCTGTTGCTCGAACAGGTCGGCGGCGCATCATACAGTCGCCCATACACCGGCGGTAGTTTTAGCGTTTCGGGCAATGACAAAATTGCTTTTACGCAAATGTCGAGCTCGGCACCGGCGGAGCTAGGTTTGTGGCAAGGTGGAAAAACATCGGCACTGACAGCGCTGAATGCGGATCTGCAACTGGCTCGAGATGTTGGCAAAGTGGAGGAATTTTGGTTTGAATCATCGGTCGATCAACGGAAGATTCAAAGTTGGTTGATTTATCCACCCCAATTTGATCGCAGCAAAAAATATCCATTAATTTTGGAGATCCACGGCGGACCACATACCGCTTATGGTCCGGTATTTGCGATGGAGCTACAACTGATGGCGGCGCAGGGTTATGTTGTGCTTTATACAAACCCGCGTGGCAGCACCAGTTATGGCATGGAGTTCGCTAATCTAATTCATCATAACTTTCCAAGCCAAGATTATAACGATCTGATGGATGCGGTCGATGCGACTGTTGCTAAAGGGTTTATTGAGCCGGAGCAGCTGTTTGTCACCGGTGGTAGCGGCGGTGGGTTACTGACCACCTGGATTGTCGGCCATACCAACAGATTTAAGGCTGCTGTGGCTGTTAATCCGGTAATTAACTGGTTTAGTTTCGTATTAAACGCTGATATGTATAACTATTTCAGTCAGTATTGGTTTCCTGGTATGCCATGGGAAAAGCCTGAACATTACTTAAAACATTCGCCGATTAGCTATGTTGGCAATGTTAAAACGCCCACAATGCTGATGACCGGGGAATCGGATCACCGGACGCCAATTTCAGAAACAGAGCAATTTTATCAAGCCTTACAGCTACGTGGTATTGATACGGCGATGGTGCGCATCCCTGGTGCTTCGCACTCTATTCATGCGAGACCGAGTAATATGATGGCGAAACCAGCGTACATTGTGTACTGGTTTGATAAATACCGGCTAAAAAAACTTGATTGATCTTTCACCGAGCAGAAATAAAAAATCCCCGAAATGACGGGGTTTTTTTATTTCTGCATAAAGTCGTTCTCGGCTAGATAAGGTGAGTAAACCTTGCTAAAGCGCCACGGAATAGCCAGTTGTGTCAGTGGATTAAGTAGGCGTAAGCCGTAGTAAAAGCCGTTTCTTGGAAACCTTTTAGGCCGGTATCTTTAAACACGACTGGAATTGGATGAGTCGCCAGTTTGTCTTTAATGGCGGCATTAGTACAAATAACGGTATCAACGCTGGTGATTAGCTGTAGCGCGGCTTCAATTTTGAAACCAATAGCCGAACCAGCGAACTTACCTTTTTGTGCCCGCTCACGGATCACGAACTTACTGACTTTATAGTCTTCAGCTAGTTTTGCCATAGCAAACTGGAACTTACGCATTTGGTCAGTATCTTGATCTTTTAACAATGGGAAACGAACCTGGCGGCAGTCTGGTAAATCAAACAGGCCGTCTTCCATTTCCATTAAACATAAAATGATTTCACTGCCTTTTATATCAACACCACATACTCGCATGTTTGCCACCCACAAAAAATTTCAACGGGCGCTATTATGCCATGTAAAGCGGGAAGTGGCGGTATTATTCCGGAAAAGAAGCACGAGCGAAACTCACAGAGGATATGAGCCTTACTGCAGCAGCTTACAGCTCATCGTCGACGTCCCATTGACTAACCGCGAGATCACGATAGAAGGCCCAACGCTCTTGCAACGCATGCAAACAATGTGCAATGAACGACTGCAAGTTACTCGTTTGGCTAGGTAAGATGCTATGAGAACTTTTCATCGGCGGCTCCTGATGGTGGTTCTAAGTAAACCGCAGAGGCGACAGCCAGTTTAAGCTGCTCCTCTGCTGTTTCTGCTACAAAAAATGTTCACGTGGTGAAGCATCGGCATTTATTCCGGTGCACTGTTGTTATGCAGTGCCGTATGACCGCCGGTGGGGCCATTGAGCTGCGCAACTAATTTAGTTAAGTTGTGCTTGCTGACAGCATTGCTTTCAATTTCATCCGCCCGTTGAAAGTCGCCTAGAGCACCAATATTGTCGCCAGTAAGTATTTTGGCAACACCGCGGTTGCTGTAGGCATAAGACTTCAATTCACGGTCGATTGCAGTGGCTTGGTTGCTAGTCTGACGACTAACGATGACGGCTTTATGACAAGCCTTGGTTGCCAAATCGAATTGTTCGGTTTTGGCGTAGGCCACACACAGGCCCATTTGGCGTGCAAATACGTCATCCGCTTTTTGCGGCAGCGCGTCGGCCAAGACGCTGCTGATATTGCCGGCACTGATGGCACTTGCGATCAGATCTTCTTCAATCACCACCATTTTATAACCATTATTACCAGCGCTACTGGCAAAACTGGCCAACAACAAAGAGGTGGCCCATAAGGTATGACGTGTTTTCATGGTCGAGCTCCCGGTTGGTTGACAGCAATCCAGTTGATTGCTGTTGTGGCAACTTTAGAGAGTCCCGCCTGAGCTGACAAACGAGGAAATTAAATCCGATAGTTGAATTTGCTTCACCTGTCGTTCGCAGCACAAAAGCGTGCGAGTACCCAGTCAATCAATAGCTGAATTTCCGGACGGCTTTCGCTGCTGTCGTGCTGAATTAAATAATAGTAATCGCGGGTGTGTAGCTCTTCTGCGAACAACCTGACCAGACTGCCACTATTAAACCAGTCCTGACTAATCGGCAGCGGAATTAATGCGACCCCCAAACCTTGCTGCGCCGCACGGGCAACACTAAACATACTGTCGAGTTGGATTATTTGTTTCGGTCTGAAATCTTCATAGCCTGCCTGATCTGCCCACTGGTGCCAACACCAGGGGCGGGCTTGATGCACGATCAACGGCACGGTTTCCAGTGCAGGTAATTGTTGTGGCTCGACCATGAGCCTCTGATACCAGTCAGCACTGCACGCTGGCACATAACTAATTGGAAATAATTGATGGGATTTTTTGTCAGTTGGCGGGCTGCTGGCCAAAACGATTTGTAAATCGGTATGTTTGGTCACTTCTTGGCGTGATTTTACGGTTTCCAGTCGTAAATTAATCGTCGGATGTTGGGCCGACCAGCCGACTAATCTTGGTACAAAAAATTCGCTGGCAAAAAATTCTGGCAAGCTAATACTAACAACCTGTTCACGTTTGGCCTGACAAAATTCGGCAACTGTGGCTGATAGCCCTTGCATGAGTGGGTTGATCGCCTGATAAAAACGCCGCCCTTCGGCGGTCAAAATCACTGCGCGAGTTTGTCGTTCGAACAAACTCATGCCAAGCCCTTCTTCTAACTGCTTGATTTGATGACTGACGGCAGATGGTGTTAGATAGAGCTGACTGGCCGTTTCTTTAAAACTTAAACATTCGGCGGCAACGCAGAAACAACGTAAGCCGCGCAGCGGGGTGTGAACTGGCATGATAGAACGCTCCGTGCTCGGTTTTGCTCCCTACAAAAAGCAATTGTTGAACCACATTGTAACTATCTGAAATAAATGTAGTTGTACGGGCTCGGTAATGTACCCATGCCCGTGAGTAACGCAGATTTGCACCAGAATGGGGCGTTTTTTATTTCATGCGACGTTGATTAATAGTCTTGGTGCGTATTCGCTGCGATGACTTCGAAGGGGCTTTTCTTTCGCGCTGATGCTGTTCGTTCGCCGCGGGCATGCCGATCACATGGTTTATAGCCGTCCGCTTATTTTCATTCTTTCCAGTTCACAGTTGATTAAAAACTCCCAAGCTTCGAGCTGCTGCTTGGTTTGCTCCAACGTGTCGCCCCACACATATAAACCATGACCACGGATCAACAGCGCGCTGGTGAGTTCGTCAGCGCGGCGTGCCACTTCAGCCGCTTGCAATGCTGGCGACTGCTTCGCATCAATGATGACCAGGTTGCAGTGATTGCGATGCAACTGTCGGGTAATGACCGCTTGCAGTTCATAACCGCTGAACAGATAGTGATCAGCCCTAATTAGTTGCGACCAAACATTGGCAGCGATCGATTGTGTTTGCAACACCACTTTGGCTTGAAAGAACTGCTGATATAACGCCACATGCAACCCGACGCTAGCAGGCGCAGCTGCGACAGTTTCAACATTGCCCTGTTGCCAGCGCACTTGGACTAAATCATGCGGACTCAATTCGCCTTTGTCTTTGCCGATGGCGGTTATCAAGCAGCTGTGTTCGCCGCTGCGGATAGAAAAGTTACCACTACCGGCGGGCGCCCACTGTTTGGCGCTGATCCAACGGCTTAAGCTACAGAGTTGAATGGCATAAGGATTGAGCTGGTGATTCGTTGTCATATTCATCTTGATGTTTGGACGTCTATAAGTGAAGCTGTCTAAATGGTAGCACTCCTGACCGCTTGCGGCCAAGCCGTTTTTTATTGTCAGACCAGACAGTTTGGCGATAAAAATGCTAGCATCAGAGCTCATCAACGGCAAAAATCCAGTCAGCAAGGAGCACTATGGAACTGCGTAGTAAATTACCCTGGGTTGGTACGACGATATTTACGCAGATGTCGCAGCTTGCGGCGGAGCATCAAGCAATTAATTTATCTCAAGGTTTTCCAGATTTTTCGGCGTCAACCTTGCTGTTGGATGAACTCCAACGTCAGGTCAATGCGGGTCATAACCAATATGCGCCAATGACTGGCGTGGCCATATTACGCCAGCAAATTGCGGCATTGACCGAGCGATGCTACGGCCGGCAAGTTAATGCTGACACGGAAGTGACCGTTACATCAGGAGCAACAGAAGCGCTATTTGTGGCGATTCAGGCCGTCGTGCGCACTGGTGATGAAGTGATTGTGTTTGACCCGGCGTATGACAGTTACCAACCTGCGGTCGAACTGGCGGGTGGCAAGACGATTCATATTCAACTGACAGCGCCGGGTTATCAGATTGATTGGCAAGCGGTGAATCGGCGTGTCACCGAGCAAACTAAACTCATTATTGTTAACAGCCCACACAACCCGACCGGCATGGTATTTTCCGCAGCCGACTGGCAGGCTCTGGCTGATTTAGTACAACAGCATGGGCTCTTTTGCATTAGCGATGAAGTGTATGAACATATGGTGTTTGATGAGGCAAAAAAACTTAGCGCGCATCAGCAGGCGGCCTTACTTGACCGCACCTTTATCATCAGTTCATTTGGCAAAACATTTCATGTGACTGGCTGGAAACTTGGTTATTGCATAGCGCCCGTCAACTTAAGTCTAGAATTTCGCAAAATTCACCAGTATGTCACTTTCTCAAGTTTTACCCCGGCGCAATTTGCAATTGCGGCTGTACTTGAACAGGCGCCGCAGTTAGTGACTGATTTGGCAAGTTTTTACCAACAGAAACGTGATCTATTCGCCAGTTTGTTGCAACCCAGTCGGTTGAAGCTATTGCCCTGCCACGGTACGTACTTTCAGCTGGTGGATTACAGTGCCGTCAGTACACTGAAGGATGTTGAATTTTGCCAGTGGTTGACGGTTCAACATGGGGTGGCTGCGATTCCGTTATCGGTGTTTTCACGGCAAGAGCAAGACAGTAAAATTGTGCGTTTTTGTTTTGCCAAACAACCAACGACGTTGGCGCTCGCGGCCGAACGTTTAGCCGAGTTAAAACCACGATGACAGAACTAAAAGTTGCCATTATTCAAAGTGAGCTGGTGTGGCAAGATGCCGCTGCGAACTGTCAGTTTTTCGCGCAGCGTCTAGCCCAATTACGCGATATTGATTTAGTGGTGTTGCCGGAAATGTTTAACAGCGGTTTTTCGATGCAAAGCACGCAAATAGCCGAGCCAATGACGGGCCCAACAGTGCGCTGGATGCAACAGCAGGCACAGTTTTATCAATTGGCAGTTGCCGGCTCGTTGGCGATTACGACTGAACTGGGCGTGGTCAATCGGCTGCTTTTTGTTCATCCCGATGGTCATATCGATCATTATGATAAAAAACATTTATTTCGGATGGCTGGTGAACATCAGCACTATGCGCCAGGTGATGCGCGTCGCGTGGTGGTGTACAAGGGTTTTCGTCTGAATTTGCAGATTTGTTACGATTTGCGATTTCCGGTGTTTGCTCGGAATCAGGGTGATTACGATGCGCTGATTTATGTCGCGAATTGGCCTGAGCCCAGACGGCGGGTGTGGTCGACATTATTGACCGCTCGAGCGATGGAGAATCAGGCGTTTGTAGTGGGTTGTAACCGAATTGGACTCGATGGCAACCAGTTTAGCTACAGCGGTGATTCAGTGTTGCTGGATTATCAGGGCGAGCCTTTAGCGACCTTAGCAACAGGGCAGGCGGGTGTATTGCAGGCGTCGCTGCGACTGAGTGATTTGCAGCAATATCGACGGCAGTTTCCGGCGGCGCTAGATGCGGATGCGTTTATGCTGCTCGATCATTCACCTTAAAGCAGGTTGCGTACACTTCATTGGTGATCTGTCTATCGCCCAGATTGCGGCTTTTTTGTAATTTAATTTCATTAACTTTGCCGAGTTAAGCGCTTACTTCGCAAAATGATCGCGTATAATGTAATTTAATTACCATTCCAGAGCCAAAAGTATGTCCCGCTTCCACCCAACCGCCTTAATTTTTTCAGGATTTTTTTTATTGGGGATCCTGATTATTCTTTGGGGCGTGTTGTTACCCGACTTAGCCAAATCGTTAAAAATGTCGGCTGCACAAAGCGGCTGGTTTTTCTTGGTGATGGCGCTGGGGACGGTATCGGGCGCTTATCTTGGCGGAAAATATGTCCAAAAATTCAATTTTTTAAAGTTGTTTGCTGGTTTGGCACTCTGTGAAACCCTGTTGTTGACTGGTTTGTCGCTGGTCACTAGTGTCAGCCAATTGCTGGTTGGCATTTATTTGTTTGGTTTGTTTTGTTCGGTGATGTTCACGATCGGTCACACCTTGATTGCCCGTTTGCATGCCAACAAGCGGGCGCAAATGATGGGGCTGATGGACTTTATGTTTAGCCTTGGCACGTTGGCCGCGCCTTTTTTGGTGGTGATGTTGTACTGGTGGCAGGAGGACTGGCGCTGGCCACTGCGGCTGTTGGCGTTGTCGCTTATTGGCCTTGCGGTTTATGCATGGGTCATTGCCAAAGCGATGCAAGCAGGGCTAGCGCAGGTCGAACCGCCGCGGCAAAGCCTCTCTTACAGTGCGGTATTAAAGCAGCCGGCTTTTGTGGCCTTGCTGCTTGCGATGTTTGGTTATGGCGCGGTGGAGTGGGGCAATGGTAATTGGTTTGTTAGTTATGCCAGTGCTGCTTTGCAATATCCAACCGAACAAGCCCGGCTAGTCTTTGCTTGGTTTACCGGTGGTATGGTGATCAGTCGCCTCTGTTTTTCCTGGTTAATTCCGGTATTTGGCGCTCGCCATTTGCTGCGCATTCTAGCAACTTGCATGCTGTTCGGTGCTTTATTGCTGAAGTTGGCCGATAGTAGTTTGCTGCTTGGCAGTGGTAACTTTTTACTTGGCTTGGGACTTGGTGGTTTGTTCCCTTTGCTATTGGCCACGGCGATGGATTTAGATCCACAAAATGGCGCAGTACTGTCGGGTTTGTCCAATATCGGTGGCTCGCTGGGTTGTCAGGTTGCGGGGTTAGGCACCGGTCTTTGGGCCAACAGTGCTGGGATTGGTACCGCATTTTGGCTGGTTCCTATCGCTGCTTGCTGGTTGTTTGCGACGGTCTGGTTGTTCAGTCGCCGGGCAACACCAAGGGCTGTCACCGGCTCGATAGTGTAGTCACCCGTGAAATGCAGCGGCCGGTTTGCTTTTGGCTGGTTTAGCCGTCTAGCAGTGCAAGCGTTGTTGCTTGGCTGGGAATAGCTGCAAAATATGCCGAATTTCTGCAATAACACCGGCGTAGATCTTGATTCTGCTGCCAATTCAGGGCATAACAGGCTGCCCATGGTCACTATGAGTTTTCACTTGATGAATGCATCAATTGATTGGGCTTTACTGCAACAACAAGCCCGCGCTGCCTCTGAGCAAGCCTACGCCCCTTACAGTCATTTTCCGGTCGGTGTCGCCATTCAGGCGGGCAGCGGCAAAGTTTATACTGGATGTAACGTTGAAAACGCTTCTTACGGTGGCACTATTTGCGCTGAACGCAATGCGATTGCTGCGGCTATTGTGGCTGGCGAGCGCGAGTTTCAGGCGTTGGTGGTGTTTACGCCACAAGAGCAACTGACCCCACCCTGCGGTATCTGCCGGCAAGTGATCGCCGAATTTTTCACGCCACAAAGTCCGGTTGCCAGCTGTAACCACTTGGCGCAATTTCAGCAATGGACGGTTGGTGAGTTATTACCCAGCGCTTTTACGCCATTATTTTTGGCACAAAGCACCAAAGTCGAAACTCGTAAACTGTTTGAAGCTACTGAATCCACCAATTAATCGGAGTCCACTTTGTATTTACCTCAGGAAATTATCAAATTAAAACGCAATGGTGGCCAGTTACCTGAAGCCGCTATTTCGCAATTTGTCAGCGGCATTACCGATAGCAGTTTCAGCGAAGGTCAAACGGCAGCGCTGGCAATGGCCATTTACTTAAATGGCATGGTGACTGAAGAAACGGTCGCATTGACCCGCGCCATGCGCGATTCGGGCGCCGTGCTCAATTGGGCCGGCAAGCTCAATGGTCCAGTGGTCGACAAGCATTCAACCGGTGGCGTCGGCGACAAAGTTAGTTTGATGCTAGCGCCGATGATTGCCGCTTGTGGCGGTTATGTACCGATGATTGCCGGCCGTGGTCTGGGTCATACTGGCGGTACGGTCGATAAACTAGAAACGATCCCCGGTTATAGCTGCACGCAGCCTCTGGCTAAAATTCAGGCCGAAGTGGCGCGCTTGGGCTGTGTGATTGTCGGTCAAAGTGCTGAATTAGCACCTGCCGATCGCCGGTTATATCTGATCCGTGATGTGACCGCGACAGTGGAATCCATTCCGCTGATCACTGCGTCAATTTTATCGAAAAAGCTGGCCGCTGGGCTTGATGTGTTGACGATGGACGTGAAAATTGGCTCTGGTGCCATTATGAAAAACATCGCGGATGCTTCGGCGCTCGCCACCAGTATCGTCAATACCGCCAAAGGCGCCGGTGTCAAAACACAAGCGCTGTTAACTGACATGAATGAATGCCTGGGCGCGACCGCGGGTAACGTGTTGGAAATATTAGAAACACTGGATTATTTAACCGGTAAATACCGTGAGCCACGCTTGCATCAAGTGACGTTAGAGCTGGGCGCCAGCATGTTGCAACTGTCGGGTTTATTTACCGATAAAGCCAGTGCGATAGTAGCGTTGGAACGCAGTTTAACCTCAGGCAAAGCGGCTGAGATTTTTGCGCAAATGGTCAGCAGTTTGGGCGGTCCAGCCGATCTATTTGAAAAACCGGCACAATATTTGGCTGCGGCACCGGTCGTGGTGGATATATTGGCACCACAAGGCGGTTATTTGGCGGCGAGTGATACCACCGCCGTCGGGATGGCTGTGGTGCGGTTGGGTGGGGGTCGTGCGCACCCAGCACAAGTGATTGATCCTGCCGTAGGCTTTAGCAATATTCTCGCGCTTGGTAGCAAAGCCAGCCAGGGGGATGTGATTGCTCGTGTGCATGCCGCCTCAAGTGAAGCGGCTCACAAAGCGACGGCTGAATATTTAGCCGCACTGCAATGGTCCGCAGTGGCGCCACAGCTTAATCCTATTGTGCATAAAATCATTGATTAAACACGAACTGCGGTAAATATCGGGAAACAGCATGAAAGCAACGCATAATCCTTGGTTGGTGTGGGGCGCAGTTGGTACTGCGCTCGCGGCCTTATTACATCTGCTGATTATTGTCGGTGGTCCGGACTGGTTCCGATTTTTTGGTGCTGGTGAAGCGATGGCGCAAATGGCCGAAAATGGCCAGTGGTATCCGTCCATTGTGGCCGCTGCGATTGCCGCGTTACTGCTGTTGTGTGCCATGTATGCCACGGCAGGCGCTGGTTTAATGCAAGCGTTACCTTTGCAAAAAACGGTGTTAGCGCTGGTTAGTTTAATCTTTTTTGGCCGGGCTTTGGTTGGCTTGTGGTTGGTGCATGCGCCACTGCTGCCCGCTTTTGCTGAATTGCAACAACGGCCATTGTTTTTGTGGCTGACATCGTTGCTTTGTCTGGCGCTGGCTTGTTGTTATGCGATTGGCCTTCGCAAGCTTTGGCGGCTACAGCAAATCGGCCTCCAGCGATGACTATCGGGCAGTGGCTGACCGCATTGATGCCACTGCTCAGTGTCTTTTGTTTATTGGTATTGCTGAGGCTGCCGGCTCGGCAAGCCATGCCTATCAGTTTACTCATCACGGCAATTCTGGCTTTTAGTGTCTGGCAAGTTCCCGCGTTGCAACTGGCCGCCGCTGTTGCTGAAGGGCTGGTGATTGCCGCGACTGTGCTGTGGATTGTGTTTGGCGCGTTGTTGCTGCTCAATGTGCTGACATTAACCGGCGCAATGGCGGCGATCAAAAGTGGTTTCTCGGCGATTTCGCCAGACAGGCGGGTGCAGCTGTTGTTAATTGGCTGGTTATTTGTCGCGTTTTTGGAAGGTGCAGCCGGTTTTGGCACACCAGCGGCGATTGCGGCGCCGCTATTGGTGGCGCTAGGGTTTCCTGCGGTGGCGGCGGTGGTGCTGGCATTAATTGCCGACTCCAGTGCCGTGTCGTTCGGTGCTATTGGCACCCCAGTGTTGGTCGGGCTGGCGCAAGGGGTTCCAGGGTTATCGGAAACCGATTTGCGCGTGATTGCTTTACAAGCCGTGGGCACCGATGTCTGGGTTGCCAGCTGGTTGCCGGTATTGATGTGTGGTTTGCTTAGTCGTTATTTTAGTGCCGATCGCAGCTGGCGGCCGGGCCTTGCCATTGCACCTTTTGCGCTGCTATGCGGTTTGTCATTTACCTTGTCAGCGTACGCCGTGGCTTGGTTGTTCGGCCCCGAATTTCCGTCGGTGCTCGGGGCGCTGATTGGGCTCCTGTTGATGACCTTACTGGCTCGGGCTGGTGTTTTTTTACCCAAAACAGCTTGGTATTTGTCGGCTGCTGATCAGGCGCAATGTGAACAATTGCAACGTGCCCAAGCGGTTCGTGGCGGGCTGAGCCTCTACCGGGCTTGGTTGCCTTACGTGTTGCTGGCGGTACTATTGGTGTTCAGTCGCTTGCCGCAGTTGGGCTTGAAATCGCTGCTACAGTCAGTGCAATGGCAATGGAGCAACATTTTTGGCAGTGCGTTGCAAGTGACAGTGCAGCCGTTGTATTTGCCCGGCACTTTGTTTGTGCTCTGTGCATTGTTTGCTTGTTTGTTGCTTTATCGTCGGCAATCAGCAGCAGGTATTTTGGCACCTTTTACCGCAGCTTTGCGCAAAAGTGGGGTGATGGTATTGCCGTCGCTGATTGCGCTCGGTGCAGCGGTGCCGATGGTACGAATTTTCTTACACTCAGATCTTAATGCCGCCAATTTACCGGCGATGCCGTTAGCGTTAGCGGCACAGGCTGCGTTATATCTGACGGATAGCTGGGTTTGGTGTGCGCCTTTGGTTGGTGCGCTGGGGTCTTTTATTGCAGGCTCGGCGACATTTTCTAATTTAATGTTTGGCTCGTTTCAACAAGCTATGGCCGACAGTGCCGGTTTAACAACGTCGGTGGTCCTGTCGCTACAAATGCTTGGCGCCAATGCCGGCAATATGATTTGCGTGGTGAATGTGGTTGCGGCGGCCAGTGTGGTCAATTTGGCCGGGCGTGAAGGAGAGATTATTCGGTATACTTTAGGGCCAATGTTGCTCTATTGCTTTGGCGTCAGTCTAGTGATGTGGTTACGCGGTTTTGGCTGACGTTACTAAAACTACCATTGTCTGCGACAGTGGTCGCAGATAATGCTTGCCATACTGCGACCGATGTCGCAGTATGGCGTATTCGTGACCCATGAATACAATGTGCTGCTATGCAACAACAACCAACCGCGCCTGAACTAGAAATTTTGAAACTGCTGTGGCAACAACAGCCGCTAACCGCCCGTGAACTGCATGATAAATTGGTAACAGTGCTCAGCTGGGGTTATTCATCTACCCGTAAAACACTAGAGCGCATGGCTGAAAAAGGTTTTGTGGCGGTACAGGTGCAAGGCAACAAAAATATTTACTGCGCCACCCTCGATAAAATGACCACGTTAGCTGGTTTTGCCCAAGATTTTTCCAAACGCATTTTTGAGTTGAACGGCCCCTTGCCGGTGGCGATGTTTGCCGACAGTAAATTGGTCAGCGCCGAAGAAATTGCCGATTTAGAACAGCTGTTGCAAAAGCTTGCTGCCGCGCAGGTCGTCAACTCGGATGATGCTCAGGAGCCCTAAGATGTTAAGCCTGCTGTTGCTGAAATTATCCGGTTTTGTGCTATGGAGCACGGTGCTATCGTTGTTGTTGGTTGTGTTGCGGCGTAAGCACGTGCAGCTGCTGCAATGGCCTACGCTGTACTGGTGGTTATTGTTGCTCGCCTCGGCGCCGTTGTGGCCGCTATGGCAGTGGCCGGTCGCAATTCCAGTCCCTAATCTATTTTTGCTCGATGCAGCTCAGCAAATTGGTCAACTGACAGCGACAGTGCAGCACCCGGCAGTGCTGCACTGGCAGCCGGTTGAGTTGTTGCTGCAGGTCTGTTTGGTGGTGCTTGTCTTTGGTGGATGTTGGCATTTGTGGCAGCTGGCACGGCAATATTTTTCACTTCAGGCGTTATATCAGCAAGCTCGGCCGGTGGCGCTGGCAGAACTTTTTAGTGCCGAGCAACCGCTTCCGGCGCTTGACCCGCGTCTCAAAATGACTGAAATCCGCGTGCACGGTCTGGCGTTATCGCCTTTTATTTTTGGTGGCCGACATGCAGTGCTGATGCTGCCGGCGTATTACTGGCAATTTGATAATCAACAACGCGCGTTACTGTTGGCACACGAGCTACAGCATTGGCAGCGCCGTGATCCATGGCAGTTATTAGGCTGGCAGATCATCGTTGCCATCGGTTGGTTTAATCCGGCGCTGCGTTATTTTGAGCGTTCCTTTTGTCAGGCGATGGAACTAACGGTTGACCGCCAAGTGCTGGCGGCGCAACCACAACAGGCGCTGTTGTACGGTCAGACGCTGCTCAGCAGTCTGAAATGGTGTCAGCAGCAGTCAAATCCCGGTCTGGCCAGCTTTATTCAGGCCAGCTCTATTCATGCCAGTGTTGATGATGTCGGATACAAGCAGCGGCTTGCAGCCTTGTTTCAAAGCCAAAGCGGCGGACAGAGCAGCCGGTTACGGTTTTGGCTGCCATCACTGCTGCTGAGTCTGGCGATACTATTGAATATCGGATGCAGTGCGTTGCAAGACCGCGCAGGGCCTTCTGGTGAATGGGTGCTGCCAGTGGCGACGGCACAAGTTAATTCCGGCTACGGTGCTGTCAGTGCCATTCGGCAGAATCAACCGCATCGGGGCATCGATTTTCATGGCAGAACCGGTGATCCGGTGTTTGCCAGTGCCGATGGCTTGGTCCTCATTGCCGATAGTCATAGTCTCAATGCTCGATTTGGTAACACTTTACTGCTGCACCATGGTCAGGGTTACCAGACGCTGTATGCGCATCTGGATACTTTTTCGGTGCAGTCCGGCACTCGGGTGCGTGCGGGTCAGCAGATTGGTGTTGTGGGTGCGAGCGGCGTCACCTCAGGTCCACACTTACATTTTGAGTTGTTGCAGCACGGCCACCAGCTTGATCCGACATCACTATTGTTATGGAACCGTTAGTAGTTTGATGTTGTGAGTTGAACCGTCTTTTAGCGGCTGTTGCTGTTTGATGTATGAACAGATTTTGTATGAATTAAATTGGAGTGATTGCATGGGCGTTTTGTGCTTACGGCGTTGGCTGCTGCCGTTGTTATTTTGTTGTTTTCAGTCACAGGCCAGTCCTGTAGGTTCGTCAGAGCAGCAATTGGTGGCGGCTTTTGAGCAGGAGTTTCAGCAGAAACTGAGCAAAGCAAAGGTGCCGGGCGGTGCTTACGCCATCGTGAAAAACAATCGGATCATCAAACTTGGTAGTTATGGCGTGCGTGCCGTAGGCGATAAAGCGCGAGTGAATGCTGATACCGTGTTCCGGCTTGCGTCAGTGTCTAAAACCTTTGCCGGAGTTTCACTGGTGCAAGCACAAGCGAAGCAGCAGTTGCAGTTGCAACAACCGCTGACTCGTTACGTGCCTGAGCTAGTTTTGCGAACGCCAGAGTTGTCGAAAAGTTTGACGCTCGAACAAGTCGTGTCGCAAAGTAGTGGCTTTTGGGCGCATGCGTTTGAAGATTTGATAGAAGCGAACAAAACGCCAGCACAAATTCTGCCAAGATTAAAAGAACTCAGCCTGGTCTGTCCGCTGGGCCGTTGTTACAGTTATCAAAACGTGTTCTTCGGCTTGCTTGGCGACGCGCTGGAGCGGGCCACTGGTTTACCATATGCCGATTTGCTTAATCAGCGGCTGTTTAAACCGCTCGGTATGCAAACGGCGTCGGTCGGGCTGGCGCCGTTATTAGCATCTCGTAACAAGGCGATGCCGCATCAACGGGGTGGTAAAGGCTGGCGGGTGGTTAAACCCAAAGCTAACTTTTACCGTTTTGCTGCGGCTGCCGGTGTCAATGCCAGCGCTCGAGATTTGGCGGTGTATTTGCAGGCGATGTTAGGGCAGCAGCCTGGGGTATTGCCAGAGTCGATGTTAAGCCAGCTGCAACAGCCGTTGACCCGAATGCCGGGCAAGCCGCGCTGGCCGGTGTGGCAACAATTTAAACAGGTTAGCGCTTGGTATGGCCGCGGCTGGCGGATGGTGCAATATGATGGCCAGTCGTTGTATTACCATGCAGGAGTTGTCGATGGCTATCGTCCTTATATCGCTTATTCGCCGCAAACTGGTTACGGTTTAGTTTTGTTGACGAACGCCGAAGCGGATGTCACCGGGCCGTTAGCCGGTTGGTTTTGGCAGCAGCTATTGCATCCTGTGAAACACGAAGGTCGTTTGACGCAGACAATTGAAAATAAAACTGACCGTCGAGCGTTGTAAAAAACCTTGCTAATTGTCGACTTGGGCATGATTGCTGACATCGCCATATTATGTAGCCAAGTGATCTGATCAAAGTACTGGCAGCGCTGCACTTGAAAAGTGTAACGCTGCAAACAACGGGTGTATCGGCGAACACATCAACGACCGAGATGTACACGTCGTCTGACTAAACCTTTTTGTTCGTAATCTTCCATATATTGCGCCAAATCATTTTTCCAACGTTCATTGTCATCACTACTTTCCGGGCTTTGACTCGCTTCGATATGATCTTTGCGCATCAGTAGCTCATGCGCCTGCTGATGTAACTCCAGCACAACTTCAGCGTAGATTTGTGGTTCACCAGCCAACGCGCAAAGTTTGGTGTGAAAATGATACGAGAGCATCAGCAATGAGAGTGAAATTAACACCAAAATAAATTCCATATCAGGCTCCCGTTGCTGCGATATTGATGTTCTTCCGGTATTCATACAGCCAAAGGTAAATGATGACCGGAATAATGGCGATATTGCTAGCGGGGATAAACAGCTGATAGATATTTGCCATCAGTCCACTATTTGCTGTCGCGCGGTCAATAAAATCAAATACTTGTACCGCTGTGTTCGACAATATCAGCATTGATACCGCAATTGAAATTGAGGTCGCGCGCAGTTTCTGCATCAAGTGAAATTGGTAGATCATCCAGATGAAAAACAAGTTGCTCAGCGTCCATGCGCCATACCAAAAAAATTTATACAGGATGCCGTCATTGGATGCGAGTTGGTATAAGAAGGGGGTGATAGCAACGGAAAACGCCTGCGAGCAACAAAGGGTAAATAGTGCCGTTGTAACTGAAGACATTTTTTTATACACAACGATTGATAAACACAATAGTAAGATATAGCCGAAAAAAACGTTTTTTTCGAAGCTAAGGATCAGAGTAACAAATTCGTTTTGCATATTTTTCCGCAACTGACTTAAGGGTTTATTGGGGGGGGATTGCTGTATCGCCGTCAACCACCGGTGCTGCCGGCGGTCTGATACCACCGCCTCCGACAAGAGTAGTATCGTCTGGCGGATTGACTGGTTCAGATGTTTGTTGTGATAGCGCGATGGCTTCTGCACTTAACGTTAATTTCTCACCGCTCACCGATGTTGTTGCCGCCGCATTAGCTTCGGTGTTGACGCCGTTTGACTTCGGCGCGCTGGTTGGCGCCATCGAAGTGCTATACAACGCGGCATAACTATTTTGCACATTAAGATTAACTCCAGTCATCAGACAATTCCCCTTGATTGGTTTTATGATTCTAAATTAGTTACAGCAGCGCAATTAACTGCAACGTCAGCGTGAAAATGTGCCTGTTAATTCAACATAAGAGTTGATAACAAAGTGATATTTGTTTGATATTTGTGCTGATGAGCGGATATTTATGCTGTAAGGCGCTGGCTGAAAGTCGCGATTTCGGGTAAAACAAAGCACCTCGCTGTTATTTTCGCTAATTTGCCGTTGATATTTGAGCTCTTATGAACGTTGTGATTAAGTCGGTAATTACCATCTTTTGCCTAGGATTTGGGTCAACCGCCTTTGCCGAAAACTTTGGCGGCAAGGTCGATCACCAAGCCTTGACCGCTATTTCTCGTATTGTTGCTGCGCCAGACAGCTACCTACAAAAACCGGTGACGGTGGAAGGTAAAATCATGAGTGTCTGCGCGAAACAAGGTTGCTGGATGCAACTCGCCTCTGATGCGGCTGAGCAACAATTCAAAATTAAAGTTCGTGATGGTGAAATGGTGTTTCCGGTCAGCGCTAAAGGTAAAAAAGCCTTCGCGACTGGGCAGTTGGTCAAAACAGAACTTGATTTGGAAGCTAGCCGTGAACATTTGGCTGAATTGGCCGAGCGTAACCAAACTGCGTTTGATGCTAATTCGGTGACGCAGCCGATTGTTTTACTGCAGTTGGTGCCAACAGCAGTTGAGATTAGCGATTAAGTATCGACATCGTTTTCTCCGGTCTCGCTGGCAAAAACTAAGCAAACTTTGACATAAGGTTCAACATGACCGATTTTAATCGCCGCCATTTTATGAAAGCATCTCTGGCTAGCGCCGCGCTCGGCGTGCTTGCCAATACCTCAGCCTGCAGCCAAACCCATTCAAAGTCACCCAAAGCGATTGGTAAATCGGTGATGGGGTTAGTTGTGCCCGCGATGCCCCTGGTGCGCGTTGGCTTGATTGGAGTGGGTGAGCGAGGGGTTGGTTATATTGGCCACTTTGCGAATATTGAAGGGGCGGTGATTACCGCAATTTGTGATACCGACCCTATTACCATTGATCGCGCAAAAGAAATCTACCAAAAGAGTGGGCAACCGGCACCGGCTTGGTATGGCGATCATCCGCAATCATATCTGGAACTTGTTAACCGCGATGATGTGGATATTGTGGTCATCGCGACGCCTTGGCATTGGCATCATCCGATGGCAAAAGCGGCAATGTTGGCGGGGAAACACGCCTTTGTGGAAGTGCCATTGGCACTAACGTTGGAAGAAATGTGGGACTTGGTCGATACCGCAGAAGCCACCCAGCGTAACTGCATGATGTTAGAAAATGTCTGTTATGGTCGCGATGAGTTGATGGTGCTCAATATGGTTCGCCAGGGCGTTTTTGGTGAGCTACTGCACGGCGAAGCGGCATATCTTCATGAATTACGCTGGCAAATGAAGGAAATTGAGCGCAAAACCGGCTCATGGCGCACTGGTTATCATGCCAAGTTCAATGGTAATTTGTATCCGACGCACGGGTTGGGCCCGATTGCGCAGTATATGAATATCAATCGCGGTGACCGCTTTGATTATTTAAATTCAATGAGCTCACCGGCGCTGGGGCGGGCAGCCTACGCTAAACGTGAGTTTCCGGCGGATCATCCACGCAATCAGCTCAACTACATCTGCGGCGATATCAATACCAGCATGATTAAAACGGTGAAAGGCCGCACTATTGTATTGCAGCATGACACGACAACACCAAGGCCCTACAGCAGACACAATCTGATCCAGGGCACCAATGGAGTATTTGCCGGTTTCCCCAATCGGATTGCGCTGGAGCAGGGCGGGAATGGCAATTATCACCAATGGCAGACCGATATGGAACCCTGGTATCAGCGGTACGATCATCCATTGTGGCGCCAAATGGGCGCTGATGCCGAAAGAAATGGCGGTCATGGCGGCATGGATTTTCTGATGTGCTGGCGATTGATTTATTGTCTGCGTAATGCCGAGCCGCTGGATCAGGATGTCTACGATGGTGCGGCGTGGTCAGCAGTATCACCGTTATCATTCGCATCGGTTTCAGATCGTGGCAACAGCAAAGACTTTCCGGATTTCAGTCGTGGTGTATGGCAAACGGCAAAACCGTTGGCGGTGATTGGCGGTTAACGCAGCCAACCACGACTGATGTGGCGGAACAAGTCGGTGCCGGCTTGTTCCAGCCACTCAAAGGCTAACATTTCTAAACTGATGATTTGTGCGCCGGCTTGTTGTAGCCGGCTCAGCGCCAGTGCTTTATTGGCCGCGGTGCGCGAACCGACCGCCTCTTCGATAATAAATACGGCATAACCCGCCGCTAATAAATCCATCGCCGTTTGTAGCACACACACGTGCGTTTCGGTGCCGATGAGAATAATCTGTTGTTTGGCCAGTTGTTGCAAGCGCTGCTGGAACAACGGTTCGCGCCAGGCACTAAAATGAATTTTTGTCAGCACTGCGTCTGCGGCTATCAGCGCCGCGACCGCAGGCACTGTGCTGCCAAGCCCTTGTGGATATTGCTCAGTGACCAACACCGGTACCTGAAGTTGCGTTGCAACCTGCAGCGCCCAGCAGGCGGCATTGATCACGCTATGCTGTTGATCAATGACGGGAGCTAATTTTTGTTGCAGGTCGATGACTAACAACATCGAGCGGTCTTTTTGCAATAACATCATTCCCTCCAGCATGACACTCGTTTGGCAATTGATGAAAAGCCGCCAGTTTTTGCAACGTAACGACGTTAGCTTTGGTTGCGGGTCATGACGTAGCTCTGTTAGCGCTCATCAGGTTCATCTGCGGCTTGCTTGCGCTCTTGCCGCTCGACCATTTCCGCAAAAGCGGCTTTGATTTCTTCGAGCACTGCATCAACATCGGCCGACTCAATCGGATCGGCAAATTCACCGGTGAGTTCTGCTTCGGGATCAAAGTCGCCAGCTTGGTACAAGGCCCAGATTTCTTTAGCAAAACGTGTTTGCAGCAGTTCGGGCGCATACTGACCATAATACTGAGTCATGTTATTGACATCACGTTCCAGCATCCAACCGGCATTGTTGTTCGCTGCGGCATCGACCGCTTGCGGTAAATCGATCACTACGGGGCCATAGCCATCGACCAACACGTTAAATTCCGATAAATCGCCATGTACTAAACCGACACCCAGCATGCGCATAATGTAGCGCATCATAATGGCGTGATCTTCTATCGCTTGTTCAGCAGACATTGCGACATCATTTAATCTGGGGGCGACATCACCTTCAGCATCGGTTACCAGTTCCATTAGTAATACGCCGTCAAAACAGCCATAAGGTACCGGCACCCGCACCCCGGCATCAGCCAGTTTGTAAAGGGCGGTTACTTCGGCATTTTGCCAACTATTTTCTTGTTGTTGCCGGCCATATTTCGAGCCTTTTTCCATGGCGCGCGCACGCCGGCTACTGCGAACTTTGCGACCTTCCTGATACTGCACTGCTTGCTTGAAGCTGCGATGGTCAGCATCTTTGTATACTTTGGCGCAGCGAATGTTATCGCCACAACGCACGACAAAGACCGCAGCCTCTTTGCCACTCATCAGCGGGCGCAGCACTTCGTCAACTAGGCCTTCATCGACCAAGGGTTGGATTCGTTTTGGAATTTTCATTTGGTCGTTATACCTTGTTTCGGGCAGCGTTGGAATATCCGGTGGCAGAAAACCTGCGTTTGGCGCAAGCATGGAGCAGGCTCGCTGTAACCTAAAGCAAGTAATTGTCTGTTCACCGCCTATTGCATGACATCTTGCTGAGTGCTCGAGTAAAAAGTGGCGAAAATTTGGATTTCTACAGACCTCGACCTTTGATCAAAACCAAGATACTGTTCCTTATTTGATTGAATGTTCAATCGACTTCTGCACTATTGGCACTATTAGTAGGTAGATGATACTAGTAGGTAGATAATTCGGCGACGCATGATGAAAAAACTTTTGCTTTACATGGTGCTCTGCGCAATCGGAAGTAACGGATATGCCAGCGAACCGCTGAAGATTTGTGGGCATTCCGATTATCCGCCATTCATGTGGCAGCACAAGGGGCGGACGGTGGGGCTGGCTAGCGAGATGGTGCAATGGTGCAACAAATATGTGACGTTATACGCAGCTGCGCCCGTCGAGTGAAATAAGGCGGTGACGGTTATATTCAAACTGGCTGACCGGTAACCGCGCTAGCTCGGCAGTCTGGCCTTCAGATGAGCTCCCAAGCACAGTGTTCACGGCGAGGGCTTACATGAAATAAGCGGTAGCACGGCGACGGCGTTTTCAAGCTCGTTGCCGCCACTGACACCTGCCTTGGTAACATCGTTTGATGCCCCTGCGCTGCAACATTTGTAATATAACGGTGTTGTACAGTATGTTAGCGACAAGACTTAACCAGGAAGTTAGTTATGAATTTAAAAATCACTTTGCTCGTCGGCGTTTTTCCGTTGTTATCTGCTTGTTCGATCGTTGCCGATGTGCCAGCAACAACCACGCCTAAAGCCGCAGCTACGATACCGCAGGTTCGCCAAGTTGAAGAGCGCTTAGTTGCGGGCGACAAGCTGCCACTGACGACTTTGACCTCGATCAAAAATCAGCAAGTCTCGCTAACAGCACCCAATCAACGCAAGTTGGTGATATTTTTTGGAACCGATTGTCACGACTCGCAACGAGCATTCAAAAAAATTATGGCGTCGGCTTTAGTGAGCCAATCCAACTTGCAAATTGTTGGGATCGGTCGTGGCGAAAATGTGCAGAGTTTACAAAAATTTGCGACTGAGTATCAGGTAACTTTTCCACTGGTCGTCGATGCAGATCGAGCGATGTATGATCAGTTCACCGATCAGGGTATTCCGCGGATTGTGTTGGTGGATGAGAACAACCACATTGTAAAAAGCTTTCTGGGCGAAATTCCGGATGTATTAACCGAGATCCAATGGTAGTGCATTCTGAACCGACAGGCCTGTTGAATAAAAATGCTGGTCTTGATGTGCAAGAATGATGTGCTGTTGAAGCGGATAATAAAAACCCGGCACGGCGCCGGGTTTATAAAATGAATGCAAAATCAGTCTTTTTTCGCCAGCAAATAGCTGACTAATTGTTGTAACTCAGCATCAAAATTGTCTGGATTTAATTTGTCGAACTTCAACTTATATTTGCCATTGACCAGCACCATCGGCACACCGGTCAGGGTTTTATTTTCGGACCAGAAATTTTGATGCTCTTTCATTTTTGCTGCAGCTGATAACACCTTCATGCTATTGAAGTTGTTATCAAAGGTCGCTGCATCAAAATCGTTGACCAGCAACAGGTTGCGAATATCAGTGTCGTTACTGAAGCTAGCCCGTTGGCGATGAATATAGTTAAAAATCATTTCAGCAACTTGCTCGCCTTTACCTGCCGCTTTACCAACAACATAAGCCCGAGATAAGGCGTTTTGCATTTGTGGGCTGGCCGCTTGTAAAAAGTCAACGTGCACTTTTTCCAGCTCAACACCTTGCGGTAAATTTTTGCTTAACTTATTGGCAATAGGTTCAAAAGCAAAACAGTGGCCGCAATAGAAAGAAAAAAATTCTTTAATTTCCGGTTTGGCACTGGCTTTTTCGGCCACCACTTCATAGTGTTCGCCGGCGACAAACTTTTCGGCACTGGCATTACAGGCAAACAGCGATACTGCGGCTAGCAGACTGATCAAAGTACGAAGGAACATGTTTATTTTCTCCGGCTAAATTAGGGTTGTTGCAGCAAATAAGCAATGAGGTTTTTGAAGTCCTGTTCCAGATTTTTCTGGTCCAGCTTGGCATTGTTGATTTTAAAGCGGCCATTGACGATGAAGGTTGGCACTCCGCTTAAAACTCGAGACTTCGACATCGCGGCCTGCTCCTTTTGCATCAGATTAACCTGTGTTTTGATCATGAAGTTATTCATGTTTTTATCATAAACTGCGGCATCAACACCAGCGGCAACGACTACTTCGCGAATATCAGCATCGCTGGCGAACGCTTTGTGATCGTTATGGATGTGGCTGAAAAAGGCTCGGTTCACTTCATCGCCTTTTCCCTGCGTTTTAGCAAGAACCATGGCTGTGGTTAAGGTTTTTTGAATTTCAGGTGACGCCGCGCCCATGAAATCAACATGGTATTTTTTGAAACTAGTGCCTTCAGGCAAAGTTTTCATGACAGTCTGGACCACTGGGTCAAGCGCATTACAGGCTGGGCAATAATAGGAGAAGAACTCTTTCACTTCTGGTTTGGCGGTACCCTGTTCTGAGATCACATCGTAATGAACGCCAGCTTCGTATTTTGTCTGAGCCATCACAGCGGGCGCCATGAATAATGCAGCGGCCAAAAGTATCAATTTTTTCATCGTGTTATTCCACCTTCATGATCTAAACGGTTTCGGGCTCACTCGTTGCAAACCCATAATACAAAACGTGCCCACAGCTTACACCAGCCGAATTTGTGCTGTACAGCAACAACATCAGTTAATAATCATACGGATGTAAGCGCAGCGGCGGTTGTTGCATCCGCAAACATTGGTCCTGCAGCACCACGAGCTGTTGTTGCCAATACGCGTCGGTATTAAACCACGGGAAATGCAGCGGAAAAGCCGGATCCGACCAACGACGCGCCAGCCACGCCATATAGTGCACCATGCGCATACTCCGCAGCGATTCAATCAATTGCAGCTGGCTCAGATCGAAGTCGCAAAATTGTTGATACTCTTCGAGCAACAGCTCCAGTTTATAGCGTTGTTCTTGTGTGTCTCCGCCTAACAACATCCATAAATCTTGCATCGCCGGCGCCTGACGGCAGTCATCTAGATCGACAAAAAATGGCTGCTGGTTAAAAAATAAATTGCCCAAGTGGCAATCACCATGCGTGCGAATCAGCTGTTTCGGGCGAAACTGCTGTAGACATAACTGCGCCAATTGTTGCAGTAAGGGCCGGAGTTGCTGTTCGATGTGCGGGCTTAAATAACCGCTGGCGACTAAAAATTGTTCGCTGTCGCTGATAAATTCTTGCACCGACAATGTTGGACGGTGCACAAATGGTTTGGCAGCGCCTAATTGATGGAGTTGGCCTAAAAAGCGCCCTAATTGACAGAGCTGCTCGTCATCATCAGCCTCCAGCGCGCGGCCACCTCGGCTGGGAAAAATTGCAAATTGATAACCCATATAAGGTAGCAGTGATTCGCCATCGACTTTCAGTGGCGCCACCACCGGAATTTCTGCAGCTAGCAGTTCAAACGCAAACTGATGCTCTTCTTGAATTTGTGCGGTGGACCAACGTTGCGGTCGGTAAAATTTGAGCACATAACGTTCGCCGTCATCTGCTTTGAATTGATAAACCCGGTTTTCGTAACTGTTTAAAGCCAATAATCCGGACTCAGCATAAAAGCCATAATGCTGACAGGCATCCAAAATTAAATCGGGGGATAACTCAGAAAAATCAAAGGCTGCAGTCATGGTCGACCTCTTTTTTAGCAGGCGCCAGTGTAACGGCATCAACAGGTTGCAGCCATTTATTTATCCGTTGTCGGCAAAGAGTCTGCCCGTTGCAGGCAGACTCTATAGTGCGGTTAACGTCCAGCAAAAAACTTGCTGCCTTGCGAGAGCTCGATATTGGCATCGTTTTTATTGCGCACCTGAAACTCGATATCTAACACCGGTTTTGCTGCGTCAGCAGGATCTAGCGACAAACTGATGGGGATGCCGGCGGTATCACCGCCTTTGATGGTGACTTCCTGGATGCCAATCCAGCTAGCTTGCGCCAGACCGCTGAAGCTCAATACGAAAGTCTGCTCTTGCTGTGATTTATTAATAATTTTGATGGTATAGGTATTTTCAATCAGACCTTCATCCGTTTCACGGAACAGGCTGCCGCGATCGCGCACAATATCCAATTCTGCGGGCACTCGCGTCCATAACGTCGCGCCAAACGCCGCAGTGACTACCACTAACACCATAAAATAGCCGATCAGTTTTGGTCGCAGCACTTTACTAGGTTTCCCTTGCAAGCTGTGTTCGGTGGTGTAGCTAATCAGCCCTTTGGGATACCCCATTTTGTCCATGGTATCGTCGCAGGCGTCAATACAAGCGCCGCAGTTAATGCATTCATACTGCAATCCGTTTCGGATATCGATACCGGTCGGGCAGACATGCACACACAGGTTACAGTCGATGCAATCGCCAAGTCCTTTTTCCTTATAGCTCATGTCTTTGCGGGCGCGTGGACCTCTATTTTCGCCTCGGGCGCTGTCATACGTGACGGTAAAGGTATCTTTGTCGAACATCGCTGATTGAAAGCGAGCGTAGGGGCAAATATGCGTACACATAATTTCGCGCATCCAGCCGGCGTTGCCATAAGTGCAAACCATAAAACCGATCACGCACACCATCGCCCAAAAACTGGCGTTGCCGCTGAAAAAATCAATAAACAAATGTTCAACCGGAGTAAAGTAGCCGACGAAAATCAACGAGGTCAGCAGCGAAATTAGTAACCAGCTCAGATGGGTGAAAAACTTTTTCGCTATTTTGCTCAGCGACCACGGATCTTTATCAAGCTTCATCCGTTGATTGCGGTTGCCCTGAATTTTTTCTTCAACCCATATAAAGATAAAGGTCCAGACCGTTTGTGGGCATAAATAACCACACCACACCCGGCCATAAAAAGTGGTGACAAAAAACAGTGCGTAAGCGGAAATAACGAGAATCCACGCCATAATCGTGAAATCTTGCGGCCATAAGGTCATGCCAAAAATATTAAATTTTTGCTCGCCAATATCAAACAAAATCGCCTGATGCCCATCAAATTGCAGCCAGGGCAATAGCATAAACAGCCCCATAAATACAAAACCCATATAACGTCTGAGTCTCTGGTGTAAGCCTTTGACAGCTCTGACATAAATCCGATCACGAGCTGGGTAAACAGCACCATCTTTTGGATTATACATGTCCACTTTAATTGGAATGGGTTGGTGTTTTGGTTGTTCAGTCACGTGTTACCTCAATTGCTGCAACGGTACCGCTTCTGCAAGAAGCGATAGCTGTCGGCGATTATAGCAGTAAATATTGACAGATCATGGTCTTGGCAACCTTACGCTGGATCAGTCAATCATATCTTTTGTCAAAGGGAAGATGCAAAAGATGCACCAGAAAGGTCTTTGTTGTAATCAATTGATTTATAAAGTTATAGATAAATTTTGGCTGGCTGACTGGTATCGCTGTTGATAGCTAACTGTCAACGGCGGTGACAGTTAGCCCGCGCATAGCATGCGGCAATGTGCGAGGATTTGGTATTTACCAGATTCACTGTACAATGAGCCCGTTGTGCTTGACTGAATAGAAGTAAGGTGGGGTCATGAAAAAAATGTTGTGGATTATCCTTGTCGTGTTGTTAGTGGCCACCTTTGCTGATCACCCGCGGCTACTGCCGTACAAGCAAAAAATCTATGCAAAATTTTCCGATTCAACCCACAGTGCCGGTGAGGCAAAAAACGAGAAAGCGTTGCAAAAGCTTGCCAATCGCTTGCAGGCCATTGGTGCCACGCTTGGTAAAGGTCAACAAGCTGAACTTCAAAGACTGACCGGCAGCAAGGCGTCGGTGCTGGAATTTAGACAAACGTATTGTATTGAGCAGCAGTTTCATCCGCTATTTTACGGAGAAACCATCGTCAAAGTCTGTACAACCATTCAAGATCAAAGCAACGGGCTGTAAGTGCCAGCCCGTGTTTCGCTTTATTCTACTTTTTTAATCACCACCGATTTAGCCGTGCTGGTTATCGGGTTCTGATTTTGCTCATTTACACTCAAAATAAGCTGGCGGATTAATTTTGATTTCGACACGCCGCTTTCTTTACTCAAGGTATTCAACACTTCGATCGCTTCAGCACTTAAAGTGAAAGTTGCATGCCGCATCGGGCCGCTACTCAACAGATTCGTTGAGTCCTCGGCGGGTGCTTGCCGGACACTAACGATTTGCGGAACGCCCATCGCATAGTTTTCAGCATCAGCAATAAATTCTTCCACGGTGAAAGTACGTTTATTCGATCGTGTTGAATTTTTTTTCAGATCGGTCAATGCCATCTTCTTGAATTGCCTTCATTGCCATCAGTTCAGTAATTATGTCTTTGATTTCTGTCGCAGCTTTACCTTCCGGCTCCGTATCCATCACTGACATACCTTTTTCTTCGCTGTCGTCGTAGATGTTTCGACTGTAAGTGACGCCATTTAGCACCCTTAAGTTGAATGAGCGTACCACGTCTTTTGCATCCAAAATTCGACCCACTTGATTGGGCAACGATGGACATTGGGTCATCACGCAGGCAACAATCATATCCGGATTCACCACATTACAGTTGCTCACCAAGTCTTCCAGATGTTCCAGCGTTTTTAAATCACGGCGTTTTGGTCGAAGCGGCAACAATACATGCGAGGCGACGGACATAGCCGAACGTAATGCTACGCTGTCCTGACCACCACAATCGACGATGACGTAGTCATAGTGATGTTCCAGACTCTTTAGCTCGTAGCGGATTTTGCCGTACATCTGCACACAATTGATCCATTGGACATTCGGTGACAAATGGCGCTCTTGCACCCAATCCGATGTTGTTCGCTGTGGATCACAATCGACCAGAATGATATTCGCGTTCTTCTGGGACGAAAAATACACGGCGATATTTTGCGCCAGGCAACTCTTGCCACTGCCGCCTTTTTCCCCACCAACTAACAAAATCATGCACATTTCCTCATTGTAGCTACCACGACAATTCAGCACTGCTGTTGCAGAACTGCAGGTTTAGTTGATCAACAAACCCAATATGCATTGTTGCTTATGATCAATTTTATAGTGTAGGAGACAACTGCACAGAGTGGCAAAGTTTGGCTTGCGCTTTCTGTGGTCGTAGCCTCCGCTTACAGCTCGACTTGAATGGCCGCGATGACCCGTAAAGCTTTTGCAACCGCTTCTTGCACGGTGTCGGCTTGCGCCAAGCCAACACCGAGCCGGCGTTCGCCTTGGACTTCTGGTTTACCAAATAACCGAATTTCAGTGTCTGGCTCGGCCAACGCTTGTTCTAGGTTGTGATAAAGCATTTGTTGCGAGTGGCCACTGGCCAGTAATACCGCCGATGCGGTTGGGCCAAGCTGCCTAATCACTGGAATGGGTAGGCCAAGAATAGCGCGGGCATGTAAGGCAAATTCTGATAGGTTCTGCGACATCAAGGTAACCATGCCAGTATCGTGGGGTCTTGGCGATACTTCACTGAACCAAACGTCTTCACCTTTAATAAATAACTCGACGCCAAAAACGCCAAAGCCACTAAGTGCTGCAGTAATAGTGCGGGCGTAAACTTCCGCTTTAGCCAATGCGGCAGCAGACATCGCCTGTGGTTGCCACGATTCTCGGTAATCGCCTTTTTCCTGACGATGACCAATAGGGGCACAAAACTGCGTCCCGCTGACTGAACAGACGGTCAGGAGGGTGATTTCGTAGTCAAAATCAATAAAACCTTCGACAATCACCCGACCTTTACCAGCCCGACCACCTTCCTGCGCATAAAGCCAGGCGGCGGCTAAATCATCGTCGCTTTTTAGGACGGATTGGCCTTTGCCAGAGGATGACATGATCGGCTTCACCACACAGGGGTAACCGATGGCGGCGACTGCCGCTAAATAGCTTGCATGATCATCGGCAAATTGAAAAGGCGAAGTTGGCAGTTGTAGCTCTTCAGCGGCCAGTCGGCGAATGCCTTCGCGGTTCATCGTCAAATTGGCCGCGCGTGCACTTGGAATGACGTTAAAACCCTCTTGCTCGAGTTCGAGTAAGGTTGCGGTGGCAATCGCTTCGAGCTCTGGCACAATCAAATCGGGTTTTTCTTTAATAACCAGTTGGCGCAAGGCGGCACCGTTTAACATCGAAATCACATAATGCCGATCGGCCACTTGCATTGCTGGTGCATTCACATAACGATCCACCGCGATCACTTCACAGCCGTAACGCTTTAATTCAATACATACTTCTTTACCCAACTCGCCGGCGCCTAACAACAGCACTTTGGTGCTCGTCTGGCTGGCTGGGGTGCCAATACGGGTCATAACAACTCCAAACCTAATCGTTCCGTGGGTGATGACTGCCACAGTTGAAAGAATAGATTACCAAGAAAACAGCATCTTGCATGCAGTTTTTTATGGCTAATACACGCGCGTTACAGTAGATCACACTTGTGGTGCCCGCTGCCACAGGCGGCAAGGATTGCGATTATGCGCAGGACTGCGACCCGCGACTTTATATTCGAAATAATTGCCTGCTCAAAGCAAAGTAGTGTTCACGCAAGGTGAATGAGCGCTAGTATGCGTCATGCCGTATCGCAAACGACAGTCTCAGGCGACAACTCGCTTGATAGTTATACGCTGGAAGATAAGCCAAGATGCGATAAGGTAAGATAGGAGAATCATCGGAGGTGCAAGTGAAAACAGTTGAAGTTGTGCATAACCCAGATCAGCAGCGTTTTGTGCTGGCATGGCAAGGGCAACAAGCAATACTTGATTATCATCTATTCCCGGCAACGACAACAGCAGCGGCGAGCGTCGATTTTCATCATACTTATCTGCCGCCAGAACTACGCGGCCAAGGGCTGGCCGAGCCGTTAGTCCAATTTGGTCTTCGCTGGGCGGCACAGCAAAATTTGCAGATTGTGGCCAGTTGTTGGTACGTGGCGAAAATAATATCTGCCGACACAAAAACGGCGGCAGCGCATCTCTTTCACCACGACCAAGGATAAACCTGAATGCGAATAACCGATTGGAGCTTGTCGGCGGTCGTCGCGGGTTTTGTTGCCGTGTTAGTTGGGTTTGCCAGCTCGGTCGCGATTGTGTTTCAGGCCGCGGCGGCGGCGGGCGCCAGTGCCGACATCACCGCATCTTGGGTTGGAATCTTAGGGTTTGCCATGGGCGTCAGTTGTATTGGTTTTTCCTGGTATTACCAGGCGCCGATCCTGACGGCGTGGTCGACCCCCGGGGCGGCGCTACTGGCTACTAGCTTGCACGGCGTGAGTATGGCCGAAGCGGTCGGCGTTTTTATGTTCAGTGCCGGATTAACCACAGTGCTTGGGCTCAGTGGTTGGTTTGACAAACTTAGCCGCAACATTCCACTGCCGATCGCCGCAGCCATGCTGGCCGGGATTATGCTGAAATTTGGCTTAGATATTTTCAGTAGCTTGCAAACAGCACCGGCTTTAGTATTGCTGATGATAGGCGTGTTTTTGCTGGCAAAACGATATAGTCCGCGTTATGCCGTACCCTTTGTGCTGCTGTGTGGCGTGTTGTTTTGTACCTCTCAGCAACAGCTGGATTTTAGTCAAGTCGAGCTTGGGCTGGTGACGCTGGTTTGGGTGGCACCTGCTTGGTCCTGGTCAGCCGTTTTAGGGGTTGGTGTGCCATTATTTGTTGTCACGATGACGTCACAGAATATTCCCGGGCTCGCGGTGTTGCGGGCCAGTGGTTATCAAACGCCGGTTTCGCCGTTATTAAGCTGGACCGGGTTTATTACGTTGGTGAGTGCCCCGTTTGGTAATTTCTCTATTAACCTTGCGGCCATTACCGCCGCCATCTGCAGTGGCCCGGAAGCCCATCCTGATCCAGCAAAACGTTACACCGCCGGTATTGCCGCAGGTGTGTTCTATTTATTGACGGGCCTCGCTGGTGCTACTGTCGTTGCAGTTTTTGCCGCTTTTCCCGTCGAGTTGATAGCCACTATTGCCGGATTGGCGTTGCTTGGTGCTATCGCCGCTAATTTGGCTGCGGCAACAGCGGATGCTCAACATCGCGATGCCGCAATGCTGACGTTGCTGATTACTGCCTCAGGGGTCAATTTTTTCGGAATTGCATCGGCATTTTGGGGGTTAGTAGCAGGTCTAATCACCACCGCTTGGTTTAGCTGGCGCCGGAGTCTTCGATGAGTTGTCCACGTTGTGGGGCAGACAATCAGTGTCTGGTAGAACGTGCCAGTGATGTCGTGCTAAGCACCGCGGTGCAGGCATCCGGCTGCGCTGGCGATCAGAGTTGTTGGTGTTTTCAAGTGCCACTGACCCCTGTGCAGCGCGCATTGTTGCCGGTAAGTTCAAGTTGTTATTGCGCAGCTTGTTTAGATGCTTTGGTAAAAGAAGTGAACGGTTAAACAAACGATGACAGCAGCTGTGTAGTACCCGCTCGCTGCCACCGTTACCACGGCAAAGTTAGCGACTGCCTCCAGACCGTGCGCGACGACCGGTCCACAGCAATAGGCCCGCGAGTAAACTAACAAAACCGATACTGCCTCCTGATGATGAACCGGTTTCTTGCGGTTTACTGGTGATCAGGGTATTGGCTTTTGGTTGCAAGGCGGCTGCGCTATTGGTGTCGGAGTTGATCACGGTGATGCTTTCAATCAGCACGAGATTGGCGGCACTCACCGCAACTTGCGCTTGGGCGTCGGTGGCCGAATAATTTCGCAGCGGCACACTGCGAAAATTTGGATCGGTTAACAGTTGGTTCGGTAACGCGGCAATGGCATCGACCACTTCCATGCCGGTACCGGTAACCTGACCAAACACGCTAAAGCCGCTATTTTGTAAATCGAGGTTGCTGCTGTTGTCGGCAAGGTTAATAAACCATTGGTTGGTCGCGCTATTGGCATCGCCAGAAACCTTTGCCATAGCGATAGTGCCGCGCACGTTAGACCATTTGGGTTCATTTTTCACTGCGGCCTGAGTGGTGACAGCCGTAAAGGGCGTGGTGTTGTTGCCGCTGTAGCGAAAACCACCAGCCTGTGCCACAAAGCCTTTTTCGGTGCGATGAAAAAGGGTGTTCTGATAGCTGCCGCTATTGACGTAACTCAAAAAATTCGTGACCGTCGCCGGGGTCGTTTGATCATAAAGATTGATTTCGAAATTGCCGAGGCTGGTTTTCACCAGCACCACGGTGGCGTTGGCTGAGAGCGTGGTGAATGACAACAAACTGGTCACTGCTAAACTGCGCACAATTGACTTCATATGGCTTACCGGATCCTAAAAAAGTGATGGCATGCAGCTTAAACCAGCCTTGTCTGCCAATGCCAGCGCCATTACAAATAATCACCAATTTCATACAGATGGTTGTGGAAACTCACGTTATTGCGAAGGATTGGCGCGGTTTTGTTTTACCGCACCATTGTTGGGGGCGGTCAGCACCGGCCACTGGTCGAGCAAACGACGGGCATTCGGATGTTGGCTGACTTTTTCTAAATAGCTTTTCGCTTTCGGGTAATCCTGTGGCACCACTTTACCTTCAAAGTACAATAAACCGAGATAGTAATTGGCGCTAGAGCTGCCTTTGCTGGCTGCTTCAGCAAACAGTGCTACAGCTTTGGCGGGATCGGCAGCGACCCCTTTACCAAATAAATACAATAAGGCCAGGCGGTTGATGGCGGGCGCGTGCCCGCGCTCGGCGGCATAACTAAAAAAGCGATAAGCATTGTCGTGGTTTTGCGGCACGCCATCGCCATCATCGAACATGACGCCGGCGTTAAAAGCACAGCTGCTATTGCCCTGTTTACTGCAGAGTAAGTACCAGCGATTGGCGCGCAGTGAATCTTTTGGCACCGATTTCCCTTCCCGATAAAGACTCCCTAAATGTAACATCGCTCGCGGATAAAAACGCTCGGCGGCTTGTAGGAAGTAGGGGAGTGCCAGTCCGGTTTTATCTGCACCAAATAAACCATCTTCGTAGCCATACCCCAGCAGATAATAGGCTTCCGGGTGATAACTTTGTGCTGCTTGTAATAAATATTGTTCGACGAGCTGTGCTTGTTGCGGTGATATTTTGGCTTGTTGCATCACTTGTGATGCATATAAATACGCCGCTGCTGAACCGCCCTGATCGGCCAGTTGTTGGAGCTGCTGGTTTAAGCTGGCCTCAGTGACTTGCGCTTTTTCGTGCTGTTGCAACAGCCAAAACGCTTGCGCGTCGGTAAAGCCTGCTGTTGCGGCTTGTTGCAGCCAGTGTTCACCCTGGACAGGATCGGCATTTTTAAAGCTTCGATTATAGTAATAACGTGATAGCTGCAGTTCCGCTTGGCCGGGATCGGTCATATCGTTGATAAATTGTCTAAGTTCAGCGAGCTTTGTCAGATCCGGTTTACCGAATTGACCACTTCGATGCAGAAAATGTAGTAAGTGTAACGCTGGCACATAATCACTGTCGGCGGCTTCGAGCAACTGTTGTTGACACTCGTTTGGCGTGACAACCTTCAAGTTGTCGCGCCGATAACAGAGCTCGGCCAGCTTTACTCTGGCCTGTAATGAGCCACCAGCAATTGCTTGTCGGTACAGGAGCACTGCATCCTGTGGCCGGTTGTCTGCCAATGCTTCGGCGGCCCGTGGCAACAGTAAAATGTAGCTGGTTTGTGTGTTTTTTGTCAGCAGAAGCTCTTTCCAGCCGTCGACTAAGCCCATGAAAGGAAATGGGATTTGATCAATCGCATGTAAATAAGGCTGATTTTCAAAATACAAGGCGCGGAATTTTTGTGCCTGATGGTCATAAACTTGAAACACGTAATGCAAAGCGTTGTTGTCGGATGACAGCTCGCTATAAAAATCGACCGTTTGCAGCTCAAGTTGTTTTGCTATTTCGTGAGCGTCAAAATAATTGTTGAGCTGATAGGCACTATAGCTGGCTTTGCCGTTGCCGCTTTGTAGCACGCCATTGATGACATATTGCTGGTACTGGCGAAACTGCTTCAGTTCTGGCGTGTTCTGCTGTGTTGCAAAGCATTGTAGCGCTTGTTGATAAAACGTCAGATTCCAAAATTGGGTCGTTAGCTGTTGTTGCCACGGGAACCGTTGGCAATGCTCTGGATCGGTAGCCAATAGCTGTGAAAAGCTTGACCAAGCACCGGATGTTTCAAACACCACCGGGCTTTGTAAGTAACTTTGATAAAGCTCAGCATAAGGTGGCAACTTTGCGGCGTCGGGCAAGGTCGCCATCTGCTGCAAATATACATTATCAGTATTGGCGGCGGTCGGCCGGTTTTGACAGGCCATTAACGCGAGCAGGAGAAAACAACTGCCAAGAGCTCGAAATATCACAAGGTGTATCCTGCAAAGGCGATAAAGGTTACCAGCATCTCAAGCGGGGTGGCAGCCAGCGTCAGTTTATTCTTCACCAAGCCAGGGCGTTTGTGGCAGGAGTGCTAAATGCTGTTGATAACGTGCCAGATTAAATGTCTGCTCGTGTTCAATCACCGCCACCATCTCCGGCGCTAGCGCACAGGCAATAAGTTCAATGGCGTCTTCGCGGCTGTGGCCGGTCATGCATAGCCGCAGCAACGTCTCTTTGACCACCACGGGCTCACCGTCGGCGAGTTGGTTTTCAATGACTTCAAACAATAAACTTTGGTCGATCAAATCCTGATCAGAAGTGGACATCATAAGGCTCCGCTAGAAAAGTTGCAGCATGCCAGAATTGGCTTTGCTTGCCTAGAGCCGGTTGACCTTTGGTGGGTGAACTTTGTTCAATCGGGAGCCGCCCACCGTTTATCCACCGAACTGTGATGTTCAGATTTCGCGATAAAAAACTGTCAGCTCAGTAGCTCTGAATCGTCTGGATCGGCTAGAGTGGGCGCCAAGCATTCATCACCATAGTCACCATTTGATGTCACACCCTCACACCGAATCACACCGCCATAGCCAAGCAACGGGCTGGCGCGCCAAGCTAGCAGCGTTGGGGCCTGGCATTCTAATGGCAACGGCCGCTATTGGTGGCTCCCATATTGTGGCCTCGACTCAGGCTGGTGCGTTATTTGGCTGGCAACTGGCTTGGCTTATTTTGCTGGTGAATGTACTGAAATACCCATTTTTCCGCTTCGCTGTCGAATATACCTTGAATCATGGTGAAAACTTGTTAGTTGGATATCAGCGGCAAGGCCGCTGGTATCTGCGCGGTTTTGTGCTGCTAAATTTGATTGCCGCGGTGGTGAATACGGCGGGCGTGTTGCTGTTAACCGCAAGTCTGCTGCAATACTTTTTGCCCTGGCCATTGTCGTTACCGGTACTGTGTTTGCTGCTGTTGGCGTTGTGTTTAGCCATTTTGCTGGCCGGGCAGTATAAATTACTGGATCAGGTGTCGAAATGGATCATGGTGCTGTTAACTGTCACCACCTTGGTGGCTGCGTTTATCGCCTGGCAAAACGGCCCCGCCGCCGCGGTGGGTTATGTTGGACCTTCACCTTGGACGCTGGCATCGTTGGGTTTTCTTGTTGCATTAATGGGCTGGATGCCGGCGCCGATTGAAATCTCCGCCATCAATTCTTTGTGGTTACAGCAAAAACAACAACAAGGAAGCATCAGCAAAGCGAATGGCTTGTTTGATTTAAATCTCGGCTACTGGAGCACCACGGCTTTGGCTTTAGTATTTCTGACGCTCGGCGCTTTGGTGCAATATGGTTCTGGCCAGCCGGTTGAACTGGCCGGGGCCGCCTACACTGCACAGTTTGTCGGCATGTACGCCAGCACCATAGGCGAGTGGTCGACGCTACTGGTCGCTGGTGTCGCATTTTTGTGTATGTTTGGCACTACCATCACAGTGCTGGATGGGTACGCCCGCACGCTGAATGAGTCGATGAAACTGGTGGGGATACAGAAAAACAGCAGTCAGCAAAGCTACAGTTATTGGTTACTGGCACAGGCAGGCGCCGGCTTTGCCGTGATTTTGTTTTTTAAATCAGCCTTGGGGCCGATGTTAACCTTTGCGATGAGTCTGGCGTTTATCACGACGCCTATTTTCGCATGGCTGAATTTTAGTTTGATGCAGCAACATCGGGGCACGGCACTTGGGATCAGTAAAACCATGCAAATCTGGTCTTGGCTTGGATTAACGTACCTTTTTGGTTTTGCCTTGTTGTTTATCGGTTGGTGGCTTAGCCGTTAAATATCGCTCATATAATGTCAATAAAAAACGGCGAGAATGGTTAGGTTGCTGTAGCTTGTAACAGCTTCGGCTGCCCGACAGGGGGCGCAGCAAAAGATGCGAAGCGCCAGAACACCCAAAACGTGCCACTGACGTTATTTTACTCAGATAAACAATGTGCGCTTGGCACTCACAATACGGATGGACACGAGGTTTTAATGGAGATGACAGCGTTAATCTGGGCATTTATGCAGCAATTAGTGATTATTCTGATTGCCGCGCAATTGTTGGGTTATCTGGCCAAGTTTATTGGTCAGCCCAAAGTGGTTGGCGAGATGATTGCTGGTGTTTTGTTGGGCCCGTCCTTGTTTGGCTTGCTGCTGCCTGAATTACAAAAAAGTATTTTTATCGCCGAGACCATGCCGATGTTGTATATCGGAGCCCAGATTGGTGTGGGCCTGTATATGTTTTTGGTGGGACTGGAATTTAATACACAGTTATTTCGCCAACAAGCGCGTAGTGCCATCGGTGTTTCACTGGCGGGGATGATTGTGCCTTTTGCGGTGGCTGCTTTGTTATGCCTGTGGCTGTTGGATCAGCCTGGATTATTCGCCGCTGATATTTCTTACACCAATGCTGCGCTTTTTATGGGCGCTGCTATTGCCATTACGGCGTTTCCGATGCTGGCGCGGATCATTTACGAGCGAAAACTTGCCGGCACCGCCTTAGGAACATTAGCCTTGGCGGCAGGGGCGATTGATGACGCAGCGGCGTGGATTGTGCTGGCGGTGGTATTAGCCAGTTTTGGTGGTGGTACAGTATTGGCAATAAAGGCCGTCATTGGTGGTGGCTTGTATGCATCGTTTATGCTGATCAAAGCGCGGGGATGGTTACAACCGCTGGCCGATAAAGTCCAACACCATGGGGTGCTGAGCGCGCCGCAGTTTTTACTCGTGCTGTTGTTGTGGGCGGCCTCGGCATATGCGATGGAATGGGTCGGTTTACACGCGGTGTTTGGCGGTTTCCTGTTTGGTATTGCCATGCCGCGTGGCAAGCTGACTGAGCTTATCCATCGCCGCTTACACAAAGTGACAGTGTTGTTGTTGTTGCCGATGTTTTTTACCTATTCAGGCTTAAAAACTGAGCTCGACATCCTGGGTTCTTGGGACGTATTGTCGATTGCGCTGGTGATCCTTGCCGCTTCGATTTTCGCAAAAGGTATCGCCTGCTGGGCTGCGGCAAGGCTGGGCGGTGCTGACAACCGCACAGCGATGGCGGTTGGGGCTTTGATGAACGCGCGTGGTCTGATGGAGCTGATTATCATCAATATTGCGCTTAGTTATGGTGTGATCCAACAAGGTTTATTTTCGATTATGGTGTTAATGGCGATTATCACCACACTGATGGCGACGCCGTTATTTCAACTGGTTTATGGCCGACATATGCCAAAACCGGATATGCCGGATCAGCAAAACCCGGCGCTTAAAACCACGCCTTTAAAAACCAGCTGACGTAATCTGGTGCTTGTCGGTAAATGTCGGCGGCACCTTCGATGCTCCTTTGGGGTGCAGCAATGTCCAGTGGGCAAGCTCTGGATTATAAAAACCACATTCCTGATAGGCGCGGGTTAATGTTCCTTTACGTCTTAGTTGTTGCAAACCTTTTTCCAGCGCCGCAAATACTGGGACGGCCAGCGGGTGTTTTTTTGCAACGATAAAATGCCGGCTGTCGTCCAACAACACTTTTACCCCTTCCACTGCGATCAGTTCAATGCCCGGCGCCCGATAACCAAATGGCCGCTGTCGCGGGAAAGGTGCTAGCATAAAATCGACCCAACCGCGACTGACCAGCATCGCCATCGACGACCAGTTATATTCATCACGTAACTCGCGCAGCGGCAGTTGCTGCAGCACCTGCCAGTCTTCGGCAAAAGCGCGAGAACTGACGGCGGTAAGACCGTTAAAATCGCTGAGCTGTCGAATGGATTTAGCTTTTTGATTGTTGGGTGAGGTGAAAATAGCGGCGACATAAGCGCCGCGTTCAATCACCGCCGCACTGATCCAGACATGTTCTTTCAGGCGGTTTGCCGTTTTTCCCCAAACCGAATCGACGCTGAGCAACACCTCACCGCGGATAAATAGCTGCATACTGCGGGCGCTGCTGTCGGAAGGAATAAAGTTAAAGTGCAGCGGATAACCACCGAGCTGCAAGGCTTGCTGTACCAACACCATATCGACCACATCACGGCGGGTGCCAGCATGGCTGAAGCTTTGAATGTCATACACGGAACCGCTGCCGACAAAACGACGGTAATCGTCATAGACCGAGCTTTCGATGGGAATATCAACAACAGCGATGGGCTCAACTGCAACAACCTTGAGCGCGCAACAGAACCAGCTAAGTAGAAACAAAGGTTTGAGCACTTGCCACTCCAGTAGCATTCCACAGACATCAGCAGTCTAGCAGAGCCCGTGGCGTCGCAAATGTGGCATTGCAAATGCGGCGTCGAACGTGCTGTGCAAAAAAGAGCTAAAGCCAGGCAGCCCCAAGGGTGCCTGGCAGCCACACGGCAATTACAAGGACAGCGCTTTTTCACCCCGCGAAATACCAGAAACTCCGGTACGTACCACTTCCATAATTTGGGTGTTACAGAGCGCTTGAATAAAGGCTTCTAGCTTTTCTGAGGTGCCGACCACCTGAATAGTGTAAGTGGTGGGGGATACATCAATGATTTGGGCACGGAAAATGTCAGCGCAGCGCTTTACCTCTTCCCGTTGCTCGCCGCTGGCTTTGACTTTCACCATCATCAACTCACGTTCAATATGCGCGCTTTCACTTAAATCAACCAGCTTCACCACTTCAATCAGCTTGTGCAATTGTTTAGTAATTTGTTCAATCACCTGATCATCACCCCGGGTCACCATGGTCAGGCGCGATAAGGTTGGATCTTCCGTGGTGGCTACGGTTAACGAGTCGATATTGTAGCCACGCTGGGCGAATAAACCGACTACACGCGCCAAAGCGCCGGACTCGTTTTCCAGCAATACTGCAATAATATGCCGCATATTAAGTCCGCTCCGTTTTGCTTAAAAACATGTCATTCATCGCGCCGCCCGGTACTTGCATTGGGTAAACGTGTTCTTTGGGATCAATATGAATATCTAAAAACACTAATCGGTCTTTCAGCGCAAAAGCGCGTGCCAGTGCCGGCTCTAATTCTTCCGGGGTGGTGACTCTAATGCCAACATGGCCATAAGCTTCGGCCAGTTTGACAAAATCGGGCAATGAATCCATGTACGAGCTGGAATACCGCGAGTCGTAGTTCATATCCTGCCACTGTTTCACCATGCCGAGATAACCGTTGTTGAGGTTGATAATTTTCACCCCCAAGCCATATTGTTTGCAGGTCGACAGCTCTTGAATGTTCATTTGAATTGAACCTTCACCGGTCACACAGACCACTTCTGCATCCGGGTAGTGCAGCTTGACGCCCATCGCCGCAGGCAAACCAAAGCCCATGGTGCCAAGGCCACCCGAGTTGATCCAGCGGTTGGGTTTATCAAATTTATAATACTGCGCGGCAAACATTTGGTGTTGGCCGACATCGGAGGTGACATAAGCATCACCTTGGGTGTGGCGATGCACCGCTTCAATTACTGCTTGTGGTTTGAGCACGTCAGTGCGCTGCTCAAACCGACCGCCATGCACTGCACGCCACTGCTGAATTTGCTGCCACCAACTGGCAAGCGCAGCTTGATCCAGTTGCGCTTCGGCTTTACCGGCAAGTTTATCCAGCTGGCTCAGCATTTCCTGTAGCACCGGTTTTACCAAGCCAACAATGGGGATATGGGCACTAATAGTTTTGGAGATGCTGGCCGGGTCAATATCGATATGGATAATGGTGGCATTGGGGCAGAATTTTTTGGTGGCGTTGGTCACCCGGTCATCAAAACGGGCGCCGACAGCAAAAATTACATCGGCGTTGTGCATGGCCTGATTGGCCTCATAACTGCCGTGCATGCCCAGCATACCGATGAATTGTTCATCAGAAGCCGGAAATGCACCCAAGCCCATCAAGGTATTGGTGACCGGTAAATTCAGCCGTTTGGCAAGTTCCGTCAACTCTTCTGAAGCTTGGCCTAAAATGACGCCGCCACCGGAATAAAGCACCGGCTGTTTCGCTGCTAATAAGGTTTGCAGGGCTTTTTTAATTTGCCCCGGGTGGCCTTTGGCGTTCGGGTTATACGAGCGCAGCTTGATATCTTTTGGATATTCATACGGGAATTTCTGACTGGGCAGGGTCATATCCTTGGGAATATCCAGCACCACCGGACCTGGCCGGCCGCTTTGTGCAAGATAAAAGGCTTTTTTCACCATCATCGGAATATCGGCTGGGTTTCGCACCGACATATTGTGTTTCACGATCGGGCGCGAAATCCCCATCATGTCGGTTTCCTGGAAGGCATCACCGCCGATCAAATGGCTCATCACTTGGCCACAAATCACCACCATCGGGATCGAGTCCATATAAGCGGTGGCAATGCCGGTGACGGCATTGGTAGCGCCCGGGCCTGAAGTGACCAGCACGACACCAGCTTTGCCGCTGGCGCGGGCGTAGGCGTCTGCCATATGGGTTGCAGCTTGTTCGTGGCGGACCAGCACATGCTTCACATCATTTTGCTGAAACAGCGCATCATAGATATGTAACACGGCACCGCCGGGGTATCCATATACATATTCCACACCCTCATCGTGCAGGGCGCGAACTAGCATGGCACCGCCAGACAGCATTTCTGGTTGGTTTTGTTGGCTCATGACTTCGGTCTCATAGTTTGCGTATGCAAAAATATCGGCGCAGCTTTTTGTTTAAAAAAACAAGCGACGCCGGTTGGGTCTTGTCGAAACAAGAAATTCTTTTGCTACGTGGACAGGTTGGCAGTTAAGGGTACTGGCAACAAATGTTTCAAACTAATCGAGCAATGACGGCCTTAGTTATTGTGGTGACTTCTATCAGGAGAAGTTCATTCTGCAGGCTCATCAGGCACTACTTTACGGGAAAATCCGGGGTATTGTCGACCCTTTTTTGCCAGAAAGACCTACGGTGAACAAGTTGCCGAGAAAACCAGCAGTGACGCGGCCTGCGCTTGCAAAATCAGTCCGTTGACCACATAGTAACAATTATCGTCATCGCCATCTCACAGGTGTCCCGTTGCTTAATCAGGTAGAAGTTAGTTTCGAAAATGTGCGTGAATTGCTCGATTTATCCCAGCACAAGCTGGTGGTGTTTGTATTTTGGTCAGAACGTTCTGAGCCGAGCAAAGAGCTACTGCAGACTTTGGCGCACATGAGTGAGGCACATCCTTCGCACTTAGTGCTGGCGAAAGTGAATTGTGATTTAGATCAGGAGCTTGCCACGCAGTTTGGTGTCAGAAGCCTGCCAACAACCATGTTTATTCAAAATGGGCAGCCGGTGGATGGTTTTGCGGGTGTTGAGAGCGTAGCGCAGATCCAGCAACGTTTACAAGCGTACTTACCTTCACCGGAAGAGTTGTTATTGCAACAAATTCAGCCGTTGTTAGCGGCGCAGCAATGGGCTGAAGCGTATCCTTTATTAAAACAAGCACAACAGCTCGCGCCAACGCGCATTGATATTTGTAAGCTGTTGGCGCTGTGTGCCGCTTCGCTGGGGCTGATTGAACAGGCAAAAACCTTGTTAAGTACTGTCTTGCTGGCGGATCAAGATGCTTTGTACCATCAGGCGCAAGCGGTGATTGAGCTGGCGGAGCAAGCGGCTGATAGCCCAGAAATTCGCGCCTTAGAAGCACAGCTGGCGGCAGCGCCGGATAATTTCTTGCTCAAGCAGCAGCTCGCGGTGCAGTACCAACAAGTGCAGCGCTCGGAAGACGCGCTTGTTTTATTGTTCAGCATTTTGCAGCACGATTTAAGTTTTGGTGAGAGCAAGAAGCTGTTTCTCGACATTCTTGCGGTGTTACCCAAAGGCGATGCGTTGGCTGGCACTTATCGACGTAAACTCTATAGTCTATTGTATTGATTGAGTGTTCGGTATATCCGTCATCCTTAAAGATGCAGGGTGGTTGGCCGCCTACTCGCACTGGGCGCCAGTGCGCCCAGACACATAGAAAACTATGCTCCCATGCTCTTGCGGTGGGCTGGCGCTCCAGATTCGTTTAGTGGCCGCGGTTCGACTGTGGCAACTTCGTGGCAACTTACCTGCATCTGCAATGATTTTGGCTATACCCACCTCATTGAAGGCAAGGTCTGCAGGTTTTTCATTTCAACGTAGACGGGTACAAAACAAGGAAAAGTGATGCGCGTTTTGTGGTGGTGGTGTGGTTTGTGGCTGCTTTGCAGCACCCATCCGGTGGTTGCCGATTCGGCCGAGCAATTATTTGCAAGGTATGAGCCGGCATTGTTGCAGGTGAGGGTGTTGGAAAAAGCGTCTGGGGCGAAGGCTTCTATTGGCACCGGTTTTGTGCTGGAACAACCGAATTTATTGGTCACCAATTATCATGTGGTGTCAGAGGCGGTCTTATTTCCAGACAAATATCAGCTGGAGTATCTGGCGGTTGGGCAGAAAAAAGGCCAACTTAAAGTCGTGGCGGTGGACGTGATTAACGATTTGGCGTTGGTCAGCACTGACTATCAGCCAGAGCAACGTTTTAGTATTCAAGCTGAACGGCCGGTGCAGGGTGCGACCATCTATTCGCTCGGCAACCCGCACGACCTTGGCATGATTCTGGTTCCTGGCACTTATAATGGCCTGCAAAAATACAGCTTTTATCCGCGGATCCACTTCACTGGCGCGGTGAATGCTGGCATGAGTGGCGGGCCAACGGTTGACGCGCTCGGCAAAGTGGTCGGGATTAATGTTGCTTCTGCGGGCAACCAGCTGGGCTTTCTGGTACCGGCCGATGCTTTGACCGCATTGCTCGAGCGTTTTAGGCAACAGGGCGAAAGTGCGGACTTTAAAAAACAAATAGACCAACAGTTGGTCGACAGTCAGCAACGGATGTTTGAACAAATTCTTAGCGCAAATTGGCAATTGAAAGATTTTGGCCCAGGTAAAGTTCCAGGCGAAGTGGTGCCATTTATTCGGTGCTGGGGTGAGTCGAATGTTGAAAAAAACAAAGATCAGCTGAAAAAAGTGGCTGCATTTTGTAGCCAATCCGAAGAGATTTTTTTGTCGCAGCAATTCACCACCGGTCGGATTGAAATGCAGTTTGAATGGTTAAACGCCCCCGATTTGCACCCGCTGCAGTTTTTTAGCCGTTATCAGCAAAATATCAGCAGTGCCAATCCTGACAATCAGGCTGGGAAAGATGATGTGACGGCGTTTGAATGCCAGCATCAAGTGGTTAAACAACAAAATGGCCAGCATGCAAAAACTATTTTTTGTGTACGGGCTTATCGTAATTTTACCGGTTTGTTTGATGCATTGTACCTGTCCGCGTCACTGGATCATGAGAAACAAGGGTTGATCAGTCATTTCACTTTGTCGGGCGTTAGCCAGCAAACGGCGCAAGCGTTTAGCCGTAAATTCAGCGAGGCCGTGTTATGGCAGTAATTATTGAAGTGCTGAATAAACAACACAAAGTGATTGAGCGGCATAAATTTGCGCAACAGCAGGTGGCATTTGGCCGGGCCTATGACAATGATGTAATTTTGCACGACAAACACGTCTGCCCACATCATGCCAGCCTGCAACAGGACGACAACGGGCAGTGGTTGCTGCATGATTTGTCGTCGATGAACGGCAGTTTTATTGAACCACAGCAACAAGTCCAGCACGCGCAAGTGCTGCGCTCTGGTCAAATGTGTTGGCTGGGTGAACAAGCACTACGAATATATGATGACCAGCATCAAGTCGCACCGGCACAACCTTTTAACGCTGTTGAACAACAGCTGCTGAAATTTGGCCACCTCGGTTTAATTGCGACGTTGTTGTTGTTGGTGTTATTAGAAGAGGTATTTAGCTTGTGGTTGGTGCTACCAGACAAACAACAGGCGCAGTGGTCGCGTAGTCTTATTGACTTGCCACTGATGTTGCTGGTGTTGACCTTGTGGCCAGCGGCGCTGGCGATGTGGTCGAAGCTCAATCAGCACGATGCTAGGTTTTTTCCGCAATTAGGTATTACCTTCTTTGGCATTGCCGTCATGGCGCTCTGGCAATTGCTGATGACGGTGCTTAATTTTAGTCTGGATGGTGCAGAAACGGTGGCTTGGCTGCGCGAATCGGGGCGTGTGTTGCTGATTGTTTTGCTACTGACCGCCAACTTCTATTTGGCATTGCAGCTGTCGGTGCCGAGAAAGGTCATGCTGGCGACCGGCTTGGGGGTGATCCTGAGCCTGCAAAGTATGGGCTTAAGCTTGTTTTTTGACGATATGCGCCGGATGGCACCTCGTTTTGACAGCAGCTTGTTGCCAATGAGTTTTTATCTAAACCAGCCGGTTAGCGCCGACGAATTTGCCAACGCCAATGATGAGTTATTTAGCTCGACCAGCGCCAAACGCAGCGATAATAACTAACTGTCGCTTTGCGGGACGTTATCTAGCCATATTTGCCGGATCTGGCTAGATAACGTCATCGGGTCAAAGGGTTTTACCACCACATCCAGTGCGCCGAGCGCCTTGTATGATTCAATTTCATTGGCTTGTACTTTTGCCGTCATAAACACCACCGGCACCCGACTTAAATCAAAACGTTGTTGCAGATGTTTTAACGTGGTTGGTCCGTCCATGCCGGGCATCATCACATCTAATAACACCAACTGCGGCTGAAACTGACTAAATTGGTCGAGCGCATCCTGGCCACAGCTGCAGGTGTTGACCTGAAAACCGCCGACCACTTCCAATGCGACCCGAACCACATCCTGAATCGAGGTGTCATCTTCGATATGCATAATGCGCACTAAACTATCCATCATTAAATCCTGAGGTGTCTGCTGACCGAATTCCAGTGTGGCATAACGCTCTGTGACAAGCCAGTCTGTGCTGATCCGGCCACCACGATTTTGGTCGCCGCGCCAACTGGCCATGAAATGCCTGCACTGGTATATACTAGCGCCTTGCCCAAAGCCTTGGAAGAACCGAATATCATGAATGAGTTGCAGTCTTCCTTTGCCAGATTAGATCAACTTTTGTCTGACTATCAAGGATTGTGGCGCCTGCAACCAATGCTGCTGTCACAACTCCCTTGGACTGATCCGGTACTGCTGCAATTGTTGACTCGGTTATCGCTGGCTGACTGTGAACAGATTGACCAATCGCCCCAACTGCAACAACAAACCTTTGGTTCGCTCTGGCCTGAGCTGTTCAGTGCAGGCGTTGCATCACCGGCGCGGTTCCAAGCCAAAGGACTTAAGCCGCCATTCTGGCTCGCCACCGATATTGCGGGTCGCAAGTGGCAACAAATTTTATTGTTTGCCGAAGCCACTGCTCAATCAACGTTGCCGGTTTTGGAATGGTGTGCCGGCAAAGGCCATCTGGGGCGGGTACTGGCGCAGCAGTTTCGACAGCAAGTTTGTTCGGTTGAATGGCAAGCGTCGTTGTGTGAGCAAGGTAGCGCTAGCGCCGATAAATTAGCCCTTCCCCAAAGCTTTGTCTGTCGTGATGTGTTGCAACAACCGGTTAGCGATTTGTTTTATCCGGCGCAGCACGTAGTGGCGTTACATGCCTGTGGTGATTTGCATCGCACCTTGTTGCACGAGGCGGTACTGGCGCAAAGCCAGCATGTGTCTTTGTTGCCTTGTTGTTATCATTTGCAGCATGCAGCGAATTATTTACCTTTGTCAGTCATGGCCAAAGGTAGTGCGCTTCATCTGAGCAAGAGTGAACTGAAGCTGGCAGTGCAGGGCCAAGTCACCGGCGGCGAAAGAGTGCGGCGCTTACGCCATACCGAAATGCTGTGGCGAAGGGCCTATCAGTTATGGCGGGCTGAGCTGACCGGTGATGAACATTACCGGCCGCTGGCATCAGTGGCAAAGCATTGGTTTAGTGGTGATTTTGTCGATTTTGCGCAGTGGGCTGCCAGCCAGCATCAGCTACAGTTGCCGCAGGGAAATGACGGCGCGGCATATTTAGCGCAAGCGGCACCAATGTTGCTGACACAACGACGGATTGAACTGGTGCAGCATCTATTTCGTCGACCATTGGAGCTATGGCTTGTCCTAGACCGAGCGTTATTTCTGGGTGAACATGGTTATCAGGTCAGGGTGCAAGAGCTTTGTGAACTGGCATTGACTCCGCGCAACTTACTTATTAGCGCACAAAAAATACCGAGCTAAACGCGCTGAATGGTCACGGCCCATGTCGCCATCGGCGGTTATGCTTCATGACGGTTCGCTACAGTGACGAGGAGCAGTCCAATTCGGTGTTGAGAGGGCGGTCGGCAGCACCGAGGTAGGCGGCAATTTGCTGATCTTTGTTAACCCAGCGCTGATTCAGCCATTGCTGAAAGCGCTGACGAAAGACTGGATCGTTAAAATAGTCGCCAATAATACTGTCATCGACCGGTAAAACTTCCACCTGAATGACCACCCGCTTTAACCGGCCGAGCAACATATCGAGCGCCACATGGCCTGGATTATCCGGATACATCAGCGTCACATCCAGCACGGCGTCAAATTGATTGCCCATACTGGCCAGCGTAAAGGCGATGCCACCCGCTTTGGCCGGTAACAAATGCTGAAACGGACTGTTTTTGTGTGTTTTTTTCTGCGGCGTAAACCGAGTGCCTTCGACAAAGTTGATAATGGTGGTCGGCTGATGGCGAAACTTTTCGCACGACGTTTTTGTGGTTGCAATATCCTTGCCTTGTAGCGCCGGATTTTTAGCCACTTGCGCCTGACTGTAGCGCTTCATAAATGGCATATCTAGCGCCCATGAAGCAGAACCAAGAAAGGGCACCCATTTCAGTTCTTCTTTTAAAAAAAACTTCGGCTCTGGAATGCGCGACAGTGCAAATTGACTGAGCACCGGAATATCTAACCAACTTTTATGGTTTGAAATAAGCAGGTACCAGCGGTCTTGTTTTAATTCGCTCAGGCCACTGAGTTGCCATTGCACCGGGTTAAATAGTTCAATTAGCTGCCGGTTGTGCCAGGACCAACGTCGGTAAGCCCAGTGCGCTAAGCGAGAACACCAACGCTGCAAGGCGGGTAGCGGCACTATTTTCAGAACGCCGCACAGGGTTACCAAAACGCCCCAGCAACTTAGATTTAAGCTAAACAAAGCAAGTGCAATGGGCGCCAGCAGGGCGCGGGGTGAAAACCTAGGTAATGCCGCCATCTAAGCTGATTCTCCCTGTTGCAGCGCCAGTAATTGCTGATCTTTTTCCAGCCACAGTTGATTCACCCATTGCTGAAACCGAATGCGATACAGCGGATCTTCATAATCACCAATCAATTCTGGCTCAATGGGTAACACGCGAACTCGCACTTTGATGTCATGCACTTTACCAGAGATATAGTCCCAGAAACTGGGTGATCCTTGTGGATAATAAATAGTCACATCCAGCAACTTGTCTAAACGTTGACCCATGGCGTTGAGTACAAAGGAAATTCCGCCGGCTTTGGGTTTTAACAGATATTGAAACGGCGATTGTTGTTGTTGATGTTTTTCTGGCGTAAAGCGGGTGCCTTCCAGAAAATTCATCACCGATACGGGTTTAAACTGAAATTTCTCACAAGCTTTGCGGGTGGTGATAATGTCCTGACCTTTTAACTGCGGATGTTTTTTAAGAAAAGCCGCGCTGTATCGTTTCATAAATGGGAAATCGAGCGCCCACCAGCACATGCCAATTACCGGCACGTAGATCAGTTCTTTTTTCAGGAAAAACTTCAAAAATGGCACTTGCAGGTGCATGACTTTTTGTAGCGCCAGAATATCAACCCACGATTGGTGGTTGGCCACTACCAAATACCAGTCTTTCACGGATAGCTGCTCTAAGCCTTTGACATCCCAATGAATTTTGCTAAACAGTCGACTGGTTAAATTGTTCAGCGCAATCCAAGCGGTGGCACAGTGGTCGAGCAGGTAAGTCATGCCGACCCGCCATTGCCGGATTGGCGCTAGTTTTAGAATGGCGAGCAGTAAAATAGGTATCGCCCAAAACAGCGTATTGCATAAATAGAGTAAAAAAGAAATCGCGCCAATCAGAGGTTTAGGAAGAAAGTTCAACATGTGACTGCGTGCTCCTTGCTGCTGTAGTAGGTTGTTTGTGGTGGCATTGCAGATATAAAAAGAGCAGGCGTACCTGCTCTTTTTTCGCGAGTCAAAGCGTCGTTAAACTGCTCAGACCTGTGCAGTCTACCTTAATCTTCGAAGTAGGTGTAACCATATACACCGGCTTTAAGTTCGTCCAACATCGACGCTTGTTGCTCCGCGCTGAACTTAGACCGAGCCAGTTGATTCTGGTACGATTGCAACAGTTTCTCTGCATCAAATTGCACATACCGCAATACATCGGCGACGGTGTCACCTTTGATGGCGTTGGTTAGCTTGTAGCTACCGTCGCTGTTCAGTTCAACGTGAACTGAGTCGGTGTCCCCAAACAGGTTGTGCAAGTCGCCGAGAATTTCTTGATAGGCACCGACCATAAACATGCCGAGTAAATACTGCTCATCTTCTTTGTAAAGTGGCAGCGGCAGACTGGATTCAATACCGTTGCCGTCAGCGTAGCTTTTCAGCGCACCGTCAGAATCGCAAGTGATGTCCTGAATGATGGCGCGATGTTCCAGCGATTCATTCATCCGCTCCAGTGGCATCACTGGGAACAGTTGGTCGATACCCCAAGCATCTGGCATCGATTGAAACAGCGAGAAGTTGACGAACAACTTATCAGCCAACTTTTCGTTCAATTCATCGTGAATTTCACGGTGTGAACGCGATGACAAATCAAGTTTGTCTTTCACTTTATTGATGGTGGCAAAGTAAATTTGTTCCAGCAATGACCAATCTTTCAGCGTCAACAAACCATGCACATATTGGGCGTGGGCATCGGTAAAGTAATGTACGGCGTCATGATAGGCTTCAACGGCTGAGCGTGAAGTGACATTCTGGTATGAATCCCACAATGCCCAAATTACCGCTGGTGAGTCTTCGCTAGGTTCTGGCAAATAACGTAAGCCAGGTGCGCGTTCAATATCAATCGCATCGGTGACTAATACTGCGTGGTGCGCAGTCATAGCGCGACCAGATTCAGTGATAATGTTCGGGTGCGGTAAGTCGTACTCGTCACAGACTTCTTTTAAGCCAAACACCACGTTGCGGGCATATTCGTACATGGTGTAGTTCATCGAACAGGCTGAGCGCGACTTTGAACCTTCGTAATCGACGCCTAAACCACCACCAACATCGACGGTCGTGATCGGCACGCCTAAAGTGCGCAGTTCGGCATAATGACGGGCACATTCGCGAATCGCGTTGTGAATATCACGAATATTGGCAATTTGTGAGCCGATATGGAAATGCACTAGTTGCAGCAAATCTAACTTGCCGGCTTCTTTTAAAATATCAATGGCTTGCAGAACTTGGGTGGCAGTTAAGCCAAACTTGCCCTTTTCACCGCCGGTATTTTGCCATTTACCCTTACCGACCGAGTTCAGTTTGATGCGGATACCAATATATGGCGCCGCTTCTAAGCTGTCGATTTCGCGTAATAGGGTTTTTAATTCTGACAGTTTTTCGACTACGACATACACGCTGTGCCCCATCATCTGGCCGATGGTGGCTAAACGTAAAAACTCGCTATCTTTGTAGCCGTTACAGACGATGCGCAGGGGTGTTTCAGTGACGCCTAAAATAGCCATCAGTTCCGGCTTGGAGCCTGCTTCTAAACCCACTTTACCGCTATGGTGGCTGATGAGCTTGCTAACCACTGAAAACTGTTGGTTCACTTTAATTGGGTAGACTGCAGTGTATTCACCCTGATAATCGCGCTCTTCTTTTGCTTTGGCAAAAGATTTAATCAGTGTATCAACCCGGTGTTCCAGAATATCGGTAAAACGCACCAATACCGGCAGCGTTAATCCTTCTTCTTTAAAACGTGCGGTCAACTCGGGAAAGCTGATGCCTGGTTTGCTGTGATCCTGATCTGGATAAGCAACGAGGTCGCCCGCTTCGCTGACGTCAAAATAGCCCTCGCTCCAAACTGCTACGTTATAGATGGATCTTGCTTTGTCGATACCCCAATCTGCCATTATCGTGCCCTATAAAAAATTAGGCTGCCATTTTAAGTGCAATAGCAGCAAAAAAACATGAAAAGTTTGTCCCAAAGCTTAGTAGCTGGCAAAATAATTGCCCCTTGGTGCGCTGCAGGACCTGAATGATGTCGATAGAAACCCCACAACCAAATTCACAATCTTCCTCACAACTTAATCCACAACAATGGTTTACAGAAATATTTGCACCTAGTGGTAGTGCATTTTCGCTGGAAATCACTGAGAAATTAGCGCAAGTCCACTCACCATTCCAACATATTGAAATTTATCAAACGACGCAGTTTGGTAAGTTAATGGTGATTGACGGCGTGATTATGCTGAGCAGCCGCGACAATTTTTTGTATCACGAGATGTTAAGTCATCCGGTGCTGTTTACTCACCCAGATCCGAAAAACGTGGTGATCATTGGTGGCGGCGATTGCGGTACCTTACGTGAAGTGCTGAAACATCGATCATTAGCAAGCGTCACCCAAATTGATATTGATGAACAAGTCACCCGGATGGCGGAGCAATATTTCCCTGAATTATGTGCCAGCAATCAAGACTCGCGTGCGACTTTATTGTTTGATGATGGTATCAAATATATGCGCGAAGCCCAACCGGCAAGTCTGGATGTAGTGATTGTTGATTCCACCGATCCGATAGGCCCGGGTGAAGGTTTGTTTAACCGGGCATTTTATCAAAGCTGTTTTGACGCGTTGAAACCAGGCGGTATTTTAGTACAACAAAGCGAATCGCCGCTGATTCACCTGCCATTGCTCAATGATATGCGCCAGGCGATGAAAGATGCCGGTTTTGCGGCGTTGCAGACGTTAAACTTTCCACAAATGGTCTATCCAAGTGGCTGGTGGACCTGCACTATGGCGCGTAAAGGGCAGGGTTTTGATGGTTTCCGCCGTGAAGACGCACAAAATGCTCCTTTTGAGACCGATTATTACAACGCGCAAATTCATCAGGCGGCCATGGCTTTGCCGAATTTTATGCTACGTCAGTTGGTTGGTTAAAAAGATGGCTGTAACATGACGTTGTTTAGGCAAAAATGTTACAGCGCTCTTGGGGTTTTGGCTGAAAACTTGCGTCTCAGGCATCTTTTCTGTACATTTATCGGCCAATTTGAGGGGTAGTAAATGCAGCACTTGACCGTTATCGCCATCGCTTTACTAAGTTTGCAGGTGCAAGCCAATGTTTATCAATGTGAGCTTGATGGAAAAGTGACCTTCAGCCAATTTCCTTGTGAAGAACAGTCGACGCTGACACAAGAGGTACGCAGCGGTAATGTGACGCTTACCACCAGCAAAAAACCTGATCAACAAATGGAATCGTTGCGCAAAAAAACACGTTATTTGGAGTACCAGTTGACGCAGCTGCAGCAACGGCAACAACAACAGCTGCAAAAATACGAAAACGAAATCTATCAGGCGAACCATCGCGGCGAAAAGTCGAATTTTGTGGCGATGATGAAACAGAAATTGCAAAAAATGCAGCGCGAATTCACCCAAGAAAAACAACTACAGCAGCAGAAGATCGCCGCTTTACAGCAACAAATGGTGGGTCTGCAGCGTCAATACGCCGCGCAGTAGCGAATTGTAGCGGTCAATGTTAGTGGTTCGCGATTAACGCAATCGTTTAGCCCAACGCAAACTGAGTAAAATCAGCAGTGTCCCTACACTAAACTGCCACCAATTGACGGTGTGTTGCCACAACATGACATTGACCAGCAAACCGGTAGGGATCAACAAATTGTTCATCACCGCCAACTGATCCGCATTGACTTGCCTGGCGCCAGCATTCCACAGCCAGTAGCCTAAGCCTGATGCAACCAAGCCAAGCCAAAGCAAAATAAGCCAGTCGTTCGTCGTGGTCGGTACTTTTTGCCAATCAGCAAATGCCAGACAACCGATTGCCGATACGGCGCTGGCACCGACAAAAAACCAACCAAAACTCTGACTTTGTTGCAGGCTATTGCCAAGTGTCAGTTGGCGATAAGCGACCTGGCCAAAAGCAAAACATACATTCGCCCCCTGCACCAACGCCAGTCCAAGCCAAAAGTCAGTGCTTGGCAGTTTAAATCTGATGATCAAAGCCCCCAGTACCGCAAGGAGCGCCGGGCCAAGCCAATAAATACCAATGCGCTGCCCGCGCCAAAGCTGGTCAAACAACGTGACATAAACGGGGGTCAAAATGGTAAATAACAGCACTTCAGCCACCGTCAGGTACAAAAAGCTGTGGTACAGCAACAGATACATCAAGCCTAGTTGTATCGCGCCAATGCCAGCCAATGCGAAGGCTTGTTTTACCGGCGTCCGTTTGCGCATGAGCCAAGGGGTAAATAGTAACAAGGCCAGCAGCATGCGACAGCCAACCGCGACATAAGGGTCAACGCGGCCAGCTAGAAATTCACCGATCAGTGAAAAGCTAAACGACCAAATGAGCGTAACCCCAAGTAATAAGTACATCGGTAGTTCCTAAAAATTAGCGGGCAACAGTGTGCATCGAAAAGTGGCGCAGCATACCACTGGGGTTTGTTGGAAACCAGTTGCCAGCAATGCAGTGGACCCAGGTCAGCAGTCGGCATCTGGCGAAAAAAACGCAAGGTATTTATTGATGGAAGAAATATTGCTTGGGTCGCAGCCGCTGCAGTAAAAATTGCACGCGATGCACGGAAAAGCAAAAAAAGGGCGGCTTGAATACAACTACAAACCACCCTGGGGACTAAAAAATTGTACAGCGCTGTTATTGCGTGACCGGCTCGATATGGATCTCAACCCGGCGATTGGCGGCGCGGTTAGCTTCGTTAGTATTGGGGACTGCTGGGTAGTTCGGGCCTACACCACGGGTTTCTAAACGAATTGGATTCACTTGTTGGGCAATTAAATATTGTTTCACACTGTCAGCACGACCTTGTGACAACTGCATATTCAGCGCCATTGGGCCGGTATCATCGGTATGGCCGGTGATCACCAACATGGTTTTTTCGTATTCACCGAGCACTTTGGCAATGTCATTGAGGACCGGATATAAGTCGGCGCGAATATCGCTGCGACCAACGGCAAAAGTGACTTGCGCCGGGATATCCAGTCGCAGAATGTCACCATCGCGATACACTTTGACACCAGTGCCCGATAGTTGTTCGCGTAACGCTTGTTCCTGGTTATCCATATATCGGCCAACGGCCGCGCCGGTCAAAGCCCCGATGGCGGCACCAATCGCCAGTCGTTTACTTTTATGATTGCCGGTGGCTTTACCAGCGACCGCACCGACGACGGCACCAATCGCTGCGCCACGGGTGGTGTTGTTGTTTTCTATGCTGGCGCAACCGCCAAGAGTCAAGGTGGTACTCAGTGCGGCAACCCACAAATGTTTCGTGTTCATCAGTAATCCTTTATGCAAGCTTTAGGGGAAGACTAGGCAGCCGCAACTGAATTGTGGCTGAATCGAGGTGGCTGACACAGACGGGAAAGAGTACTTACGACGACCTGCAACAACCGTTATTTGCGCTAAAAGTGGCAGTGTAGTCAGCAATATTCGGTCTGACCAGTGATTCCGGTCAAACCTCGGTAAACAGCGGCGCACGGCGAAGCATTTATATTCAACTGGACATTTATACGGCTACAAAGTTAAGCTCGCTGCCCATAAATGCCTGTGATCAGGCGGTATAAGCAGAGGGTTTAGCACGCATGGCCGCGCTTCGTTGGAAACGTATTGTGATTAAAGTGGGCAGTGCCTTAATAGCACCGGCAGGCAAGGGGTGTTCGACCCGCTATTTGCTGGCTATCGCGCGATTTATCAGCGAATGCAAATTACGGGGTACCGAAGTAGTCTTAGTGTCGAGTGGTAGTGTTGCCGCTGGTCGAGCCGCCATCCCCTTTAGTCATCATCCGCTGCCGATTAACGTCAAACAAGCGATGGCGGCCATTGGTCAAAACCAGATGATGATGATGTGGAGTCAGCTACTCGATTGCCCTTGTGCGCAAATTCTGCTGACCCACGATGATTTGCGTGATCGAAGAAGATACCTGAATATCGATAATACTTTACGCACTTTACTTAGCCATCAGGCGCTGCCGATCGTCAATGAAAACGATACGGTTGCCACCGCTGAACTCAAAGTCGGTGATAATGACAATTTAGCGGCAATGGTGGCGATTGTGGTGGATGCCGATGCGCTGATTATCTGCTCGGATATCGACGGTTTATACACTGCCAATCCCAGAACCGACAGCAGTGCCCGTTTTATTCCCAAAGTAGAGCTGATCACCCCTGAGATTTATGCGATGGCTGGTGGTAGTCATCATGTGGTTGGTACCGGCGGCATGGTGACCAAACTGCAAGCGGCCGCTAAAGCCGCGGCGCGCGGCATTGAAACGCTGATTATCAATGGTCAGCAAGCCAGTAGTTTTGATGCCTTATTACAAGGTGAAAGTGCCGGCACTTTATTTTGTGCGCAGCCTGGTAAACAAAGTGCGAAAAAACATTGGTTGTTGCATAGCAGTAAAGCTACCGCACAAGTGATGCTGGATGAAGGTGCAGTGCAAGCGCTCTTGCATAAAGGCGCGTCGTTGTTGGCCAAAGGGGTGACCCAGATCAGTGGTGATTTTGACAAAGGTGATGCCATTTGGCTAGTGGATAGCAGTGGCCAGCAGTTAGCCAAAGGTGTCAGTCAATACAGTGCGCCAGAGCTAAATAAAATCAAAGGTATTCATAGTAGCGGCATCGAGGCCGTGCTTGGGTATTGTCCAAGCGAAGTGGCGGTGCACCGCGATGATTTAGTCCTGATGGAGCAAGTTTCATGAGCGTTCAAACCGCAGCGGCGGGTTCAGAAGTGAATACCGAATCTCATTCACCATTTGATGTGGTGGCTTTATGTCAGCAAGCCAGAATCGCCAGCCGCCAGCTAGCGCAGTTGGGTGAAGGCGAGAAAAACCAATTATTACTAGCTATGGCCGATGGGCTTGAAGCGGCTACGGCAGAAATTTTGCAGCAAAACCAGCTTGATATGCAAAACGCTATCGCCAACAAAGTGTCTGAGGCAATGCAAGATCGGCTGTTGTTAACCGCCGAACGCATTCAATCTTTAGCGGGCGCGGTGCGACAAATTGCCAGTTTGCCGGACCCGGTCGGGCAAATTCGCCAGTTAGCACCAAGGCCGAATGGCATTCAGGTTGGTAAAATGCGCATTCCGCTGGGCGTCATTGCGATGATTTACGAAGCCCGCCCCAACGTCACCGCCGATGCGGGGGCTTTGTGCTTAAAGTCCGGCAATGCGGTTATTTTACGCGGCGGTCGCGAAGCACTCAATTCCAGCCTAGCGATTGCCAAAGTCCTGCAACAAGTATTGCTGGCGCATCAGGTGAATCCGGCGGCGATCAGCGTGTTACCTAACCCAGACCGTGACCTGTTATTAAAACTGTTACAGCAGGAGAGTTATATCGATTTAGTGATCCCACGCGGCGGTGAAGGGTTGATCCGGTTTGTAAGCGACCACAGCCGAATTCCGGTGATCCAGCATTACAAAGGCATTTGTCATTTGTTTGTCGATAAAGCCGCTGATTTTGATAAAGCGCTGGCACTGCTCCTGAACGGGAAAACCCAGCGGCCTGGTGTCTGTAATGCGTTGGAAACTTTGCTGGTACATGCCGCTATTGCCGCAACCTTTTTACCGGTGGCCGAAGCTGCGCTCAAAGCAAAAAACGTCGAAATCTATGGTTGCGAGCGTAGCTTGCAACTTCTGCCAACGGCAATGGCCGCAGCTGCCGATCAGTTTGATACTGAGTATTTGCGTTTGGCCATGTCGGTGAAAGTCGTCGACAGTTTCGCCGCAGCCGTAACACATATCGAACAACACAGTTCCGGCCATACCGAGGTTATTTGCACCCAGGATATCAGCCGGGCGCAGCGGTTTATTAAACAAGTCAATTCGGCAGTGGTGATGGTGAACGCGTCATCACGGTTTTCCGATGGCGGCGAGCTGGGTTTAGGTGCCGAAATTGGTATTTCGACCAGTAAACTCCATGCTTACGGCCCGATGGGGCTAGAGTCGCTGACCACCGAAAAATATATTGTGATTGGGGACGGGCAAGTGCGGGCCTAGCTTTATTTAAATGAGCTTAGGAAAACCTGATAAGTCAGGAGCAGCGCGGGCGGCTCCTGACGAAGAACAACTAACCCAACCAAGGCGTCGTTTGTTTACGCGCTGCCTCATACTCGGCAATTTGTGGGCTGAATGTTTCGCTGGCGCCGATAAAATCAAGGCCAGACAACAAACGTTGTTTCACGTCCTGATCAATCGCAAAGCCAACGGCCGCGTTATTACCGAGCAGAATTTCCTGATTGGCCAAATCAATTTGCCACTGCTGTGGCCCTTGTTGGCAGCGGTTGAACAAAAACTCAATGTTCGACGCGCTTAAACTAATCAGTAACATGCCGTTGTTGACACTGTTGTTAAAGAAAATGTCGGCAAAACTCTCGGCAATAATCACGTTAAAACCATATTGCTGGATCGCCCAAGGTGCGTGTTCGCGCGACGAGCCGCAGCCAAAGTTGGCGCGGGTCAGCAGCACGGACGCCCCCTGATATTGCGATTCATTTAAAA
>JBBKWN010000161.1:0-31151 GCA_037968955.1 Rheinheimera sp.
GTTAAAAGCGGCTAACAATCGCCATCAAAATGCCGCTTTGCGACAAGACACAAAACAAGTTGCTCGCGTTTATGGCGGGCGTCAATGTCGGCATCACGCTCATAGTTAACAAAAATACACACCCTGAAAACCCCAATCCCCGTAAAGCGAGCCGCTTTAAAATCAATGGTTTGAGGTTTTAAGAATGCGCACTGTTTGAGCGATTTGACGTTAGCAAATTGCCAGTTTGCGCATTTGCCTCAAACTGTTGATTTTATTGCGGGCTTTCGAGCGATCCGGGGTCGCCTTTTCTTTGGTATCTTTCTTTTATTCGCCACATCCATGTGGCTCACCCCTTCGGGGCCAGCTAACGCTGTTCAACATTGCTCCTGCAGTGTTGTGGCGAAGCAACAGAAAGATACTCGCCACCGGCGAAACCCGAGTCATGCAGCAACGCTGCAAATGAAAATTCAGTAACGTGAGCTTTAGCAAAGCGCCAAAGCCGCCACTTTACCCAAGCTCCCGCTCACTCGCCAATCTCGCCGCAAACTCCGTTGCTGGCATCGGTTTGCCAAATAAATACCCTTGAATTAAGTAACATTGGCGCTCGGTGAAAAATGCCAACTGCTTATCTGTCTCAACCCCTTCGGCAATACAGTACATACCAAGGCTATTGGCCATGCTGAGCATAGCGTCGATGATGGTTTCATCGTTGCTGTCGATGCCGATGTCTTTGACAAAACTGCGGTCAATTTTTATGGCATCGATGGGTAGCTCTTTTAAGTATTTCAGCGACGAATACCCGGTGCCAAAATCGTCCAGCGCCAATAAAATCCCAAGCTCGCTTAAGGCCAGCATAGTGGCGATGGCGCTTTCGTGATCTTGCATTAAGGCACTTTCAGTGATTTCAAAGCGCAAACAACTGGCTGGCAACTGATACTTCTGTAGTAAGTTGCTAGTTTGAATGGCTAAGCCTTCTTGTTCTAAATGGCGGGTGGATAAATTGACTGACAAGTACAGGCTAAACCCCGCTTGATGCCATTGCTGCATATCGTGCAGCGCACGGTCGAGTAGGGTGAGCGTCATTGGAATAATCAGATTTAAATCTTCTGCCAATGGAATAAATTCGGTCGGTGGCACCAAACCATCGATGGATTGCCAGCGCATTAATACTTCAGCGCCCACGACTTTTCGCTGGCGGCTATCGTAAATAGGCTGATACACATTAAAAAACTCGTGGTGTTGATAAGCGCTACGCAACTTGGTTTCTCGTGCCAATTGCATATAGGCTTTTTCGTTCATTTCATTGATAAAGAACTGGAAGTTATTGCGACCGCTGTCTTTGGCATGGTACATCGCGACGTCGGCGTGTTTGAGCAATTCTTTGGCGTCTTGTGCATCTTCAGGGAACACGGCAATACCAATACTGGGGGAAATGCTGACGGTATGGGCGCCCAATTGCATCGGCTCGCCAATGGTTTTAATCATCTTGCGGGCTACATGGCTGATATTGTCGTCATTTTTGTATGCTTCCAGCAGCACAACAAACTCGTCACCGCCCAATCGCGCCACGGTGTCGGTTAAACGTAAGGTGTCGGTCAGCCGTTTGGCGACATTTTTTAGTAATAAATCGCCAATGTCGTGGCCAAGGCTATCATTGATTTGCTTAAATTTATCCAAGTCAATAAAGCACAAGGCCAACGAGCGCCGTTCGCGTTTAGCTTGTTCGATGCCATGATAAATACGGTCCATCAATAAAGCACGATTAGGCAGGCCTGTGAGGGTGTCGTAACTGGCGAGATAGCGTAAATCGTCTTCGGCTTGTTTTTGCGCGGTAATATCGGTGAACACCAATACAAAAAATTCCACCTGCAAATCGTCGCCGACTGCGGTAATGTTAATAAGCGTTGGCCGTTCAGATGCATCAGGGCAATGCACCAGCTCTTCACCTTGCCAGTGCTGATTCACCGTCATGCCGGCCAGTAATTTGGTATAAAACCGCCGGCGATTGAGGCTGATGCCAAGATCATGCGCTTTGGGATTGTTTAAGTGCTCATCCATATTACCAAACACATCGCTAAAAGAGTGATTGGCGGCGATGACCCGTTGTTCTAAATCGAGTAGTACCACCCAGTCTCGTGTTTGTTGGAAAGCTTCGCCAAATAAACGGGCTTTTTCTTTAGTAGCGCGAGTTTCAGTAATATTGCTGTAGGTACCAATCACCCGTTCAATTTTCTGCGTCGCCGACAGCTCTGTCACCTTGCCGATATCTCTAAACCACAGCCAGTTGCCGTTTTTATGCTGCATGCGGTAGGTATGGTCAAAGGTTTTATCTGGGGTACTGGTAAAACGTTGCCAGGCTTGCTGATACGCTTCGCGATCATCCACATGGATTAACGACAAATGTTGTGGCATGGTCAGCGGATCCAGCGCTTCATTGTAACCCAGCATGCTATGCACCCGGTGCGCATAAATGCTGTTTTTATGTGAATGCCACTCCCACGCGCCACTATCCACAGCTTCAAGTGCTTGTTTTAACCGTTGCTCAGAGATAGCTACTTTTTTATGCGCCATTGCCAGTAAATTGCGCTGGCGGCGACGGTTTCGCCACCACAGCAACATCAACATTAGCAGCAGGGCGGCATAACTAACATAAGCCGTTTGGGTGCGCCATGGCGCCGTGGTAATGGTGATATTAATTTGCGCCGGCGCACTTTCTAAACCGGTGGTCGGTGAAATAGCGGCTACAAAAAAGCGGTAATTGCCGGGTTGTAATTGCGGGAAGACAATTTGTGGCACCGCTTGCAGTGGGTAGTCTAGCTGTTGTTCACCTTCGAGCCACAACCGATAAGATATTTTGCTGCTATCGCGAAAATTGAGCGATGAAAACTGCACTTCAATGCCCGGCACATCGTAGTTGAAGTGAAAGGTTTGGCCATTCAAGTTGCCAAGTGCCGCAGACAGTGGCTGATTCAGGGCGCGAATTGAGGTAATGGCAATCTTTGGTGGGGTAGGTTGTTCGACAAAACGGCTCGCTTCGACCAGCGTTAACCCTTGCCGACTGCCAAACACCAAGCTGCCGTTACTTAAACGGGTGCTGGCACCCATATTAAAGGTTTGCGATGCCAAACCATCTTTACGAGAAAAATGTTCAATGCGCAAAGTGTTGGTGTCCAAGCGCGACAAACCGTAATTACCGGAAAACCACAAATGGCCTTTGGCGTCTAATTCGCTGGAATACACATTATTACTTAATAATTGATTCTGCAGATTAAAGTGATGTTTTAATTGAAATTTATCGTCAAAACCAAGTAAGCCGATACCGTTAAAAGTGATCCATAAAATGCCGTTCGGATCGAGGCTCATTTTGTCAGCAAAACGGACCAACGATGGTTGGTAGTCTTTGGTTTGGAACATCAGCTCGGCTTGTTGCAGCTCTACATCATAAAGCCATAACTGGTCGTTGGCGCTAAGCAGCATTTTTGTTGGCTGGTTTGGAATAGCACCTAAAAACCTACCTGCACGTTGTGGTGGTACTTTTTCGCGTAAGCCAAGCAAGGGTTCAATGATGCCAAGGGCCGGTCGGTAGCGATAATATTGGTGCAGGTTGTAAAACCAAAAGTCGCCTTGCTCGTCTCGCCAATACCCACGTGTCGCAGTTGTTAACAGGTTTTCTTGTGTTGGATCTGCCAGTGGCGCTGGTAAAAATTGTTGCAAAGCAGGTGAGAAAAAACGCAGCGAGTTAATGGAGCGCAACCAGAGTTGACCATCGGCTTGCGGGTAAATACGGATCAGAGTTTGGCCAAAGTCGCCTGGAATGGCATTTGGATAATGAAAGCCCTGAAACTCTCCACTACGTAAGTCCAGCCGTTGTAAACCGTAACCGGAACCGACCCATAGTTGGTCAGTATCGCCCTCCGCCAGTGCTAGCGCGCCCATTGTATTTACCACACTTTGATTTTCTGGGCGCTTATCTGTGCTGTGCAGTCTAATGTTAGTAAATGCTGTACTGCGCGGATGCCAGTAATAAACCCCGTCATCTCGACTTGCTAGCCACAAACCACCGTCGGTCGTCGCAACTAAATCCGTGATGATATCCTGCCCAATTTCTTCCGTGCCTTGGCTAAAGCGCCACAAAAATAGACAGCTGCCGCTAGTTTCATCGTATTCATACAAACCGCTACTGGTTGCCAATAACAGCCGCTGTTGATGCTGTAACATTCGCATCACGCGAATATTGTTTAAGATACGTTTGGGTTGCCATTCACTCACCGGCTGCTGCATTGCCAATAGCGGCAACTGATAAACGGCACTCGTGGCGCTAATGTACAGCTGCTCGGAGGTACTGTATAAATGCCAGATCCATGGCTGTGGCTGATCCGGCTGCTCGGCTTCGAGCATGATGGCACTAAAGCTGTTACTGTTCAGATCAACACTGAATAAACCACGAGTGCTGCCAACAATTAGCTGTTGCTGATGTCGCCACAGCTGGCGGATCACACCCAGTTCGATATTGGCCTGGCGCAAATTAAAGAGTTCGGTTAACTGCTTGGTACGCAAAGAATAACGATACACACCACTATTGATGGCTACGAGCAGATGGTCATCGTCTTCGACGATCACTTCGGTTAACGACGGTAATTCCAGTTGTTCCTGCGCCGATAAATCCAATATCAGTTGAATGTCACCGGTCGTTTTATCGATGCGGAAAATACCAACTTGGCTGGCCACCGCCCATATTTGATTGGGTAGATGCTCAAACACTTTATTAAAAGAGAGGCCGGAGATTTTAGCATCCGCAGCGCCGACAATCAGGTTGCGGCTCGCGTCAAATCGATTCAGACCATTGCTGGTGGCTATCCATAAAAAGCCATCTTGGTCGATCAGTAAATGCTGTACCGCACCGCGGGATAAACCTTGTTCAACGGTCAGGGGGTGGAGCAGTGGTTTTAATTCCGTCGCCTGACTTGGCTGGGATGACAGCACCAGCAAGCAAATGATTGATAAACCAAACCAGTTCAGTAGGTTAAGCATTAGTTTGATCAGACTTGCAAAAAACAATGAACATAAAGGCTTGGTCTGTAGAAAAGATGTCAATAACACTGAAAATATCGCAACTATAGGGGCAAAGTCCAGTACATCCGGTGATAGTAGGCCAACGCCAGTGAATAAACCTCTTGTGTTGCAAAGTCATTGTGGCCAATGACGCAGCATAGCCAGCCCGAGATAACTGGCGAGGAGTATCAGTAAGCCAACTTGGTATTGCCGGCATAATTGCAGTAGCAATGAAATGTCAGCCGGTTGCGGTTCGGTGATGGGGCCGATCCGGACGCGGCGGATTTTTTGGCCATCATAATAAACCGGTCCGGCGAGATTTCGCTTGAGTGCTGCGGCACCGGATGCCAACAACCAGCGGGCGGGCCAGCTAAAATAACCGTCGTTGGCAAATTTGAGATAGTGAAGGCTGAAGCGAAAGCTCACCAACACCGCCAGTACAGTAGCGCTTAATACCATGCCGGGCCAGTTCAGCAGCGCTACCAGCATCGCCACCGGCTGGCCAAAGTGACGGTATTGCTGGCGTTTAGGATTCCACTGCTGATGCAGCTCCTGCAACAGTCGACAGGCAATGGCCATCACCACACCACCGAGTAAAAACCAGATTAATACCGCAGTCCATTGGTTGGCGAGCCGAAAGAGCAAGCTTTCGAGGCAGGCTTTACTCACCCCAACCGCTGACATTAGCCGAACTTCACGGAGCACCAGCGGCTTTAATTGATCACGTGCCAGGCTAAGCTGTTGTTTATGAAGACTGCGCTGAATATCCAGTGCTTGCGTTCGGGTATTTTGCCAGTCGAGGCAAAGATACAACAGCAAACCATGCCAAAGCGCTGGCACTTGTGATAACAGGGTAAAAGCCCAAGCCAAAATCAGCCAGGGCACGATGGCAATGCCAGCCGCTAAAGTGCCGGAAATTTTCAGTTGTGCTGACGGGTAGGCTGTTTTATTGACTCTCGCCGCCAGTCGAACCGCAAGTAATCGGAACAACAACAACGGCTGATAACTGGCAGGCAGTGGTAAGACACTACTGAGTACCACCACTAGCAGCACCAACAAAGGTTGCTGCAGCCAGGGTTGCTCAAGCATGAGTTGCAATGTGGCCATCGTTTCTGGCAGCAAAAAGTTGTACTCCGCGATTACAGCTCGATGGTGCTGAGTTTAGCCAGCAATTCGACCACCATCGCGCTACTGTTGCGCGAAGCAATTTCCAGATAGGCATCAAATGAAGTGGGTGATTCTTGGCCAGCGATATCACTTAAGCTTCTGATCACAACAAAAGGGGTATTTAACTGGTAACAAGCCTGAGCGATGGCGGCACCTTCCATTTCCACGGCCAGCATGGTTGGAAAAGTGGCACGGGTTTTTGCAATACGATCCGGATCGCACATAAACACATCACCGGTGGTGATCAGGCCTTTTTTCGTCCGACAAAAACCAAGTGCAGCAATACTTTGCTCAGCGGCGAGGATGAGTGCTGGGTGCGCGATAAAAGCAGCCGGTAAACGTGGCACTTGGCCAGGCTCATAGCCAAAAGCGGTAACATCGACATCATGGTGACGTACTTCTGAGGAAATGACGATATCGCCCACTGCAAGTTCGGTATCAAAACCACCGGCAGAGCCAGTGTTAATTACACAGTCGGGCTGAAACTGCTGAATTAATAAGGTGGTAGCAATTGCCGCCGTCACTTTACCAATGCCCGATTGGACTAACACCACGTCAACACCTTGCAGCTGACCGCGGTAAAACTCAAAATTGGCAATGCTGCTGGTTGTGGCGTTGGTTAATTGTTGTTTCAGCAGCGCGATTTCCTGCTCCATCGCGCCGATAATTCCGACAAGTTTCATCTTCGTTTCACCTGATGCAAAACCGCCATTATACGAAGTGGCGGCAAGTGTTGCCGAACTTTTTTAGCGGCGTTGTGAAACAAGGCTTGTCATTGGCCGTCGGGTGGGTTGCCGCGGCGACAATGTTGTTGGGTCGGGGCGCGCGGTTGTTGCGCGCAGCCCTGGTTTTCTGCGTAAAAACCGGCGGATATTGCCTAAGTGTGTGTCAGCAGGCAGTTAGACTTGGATGGTACCAGCGACCATTTTGGTAAGCGTACCCGCTTGGTATTCGCTGATGGCTTGTTCAATTTCAGTGACTGAGTTCATCACAAAAGGCCCATATTGCACCACAGGCTCGCCAATCGGTTTGCCCGCCAATACAAGGACCCGCGCTTTAGTGTCAGCGGTTAATGTGAGCGTGCTGTTGGTTGATAATTCGTCCGTCAACTCTGCTGCCGTCGACTTCGCTGTGTTCGGCAACGCAGATAGCAACGCCGCTTGATGGGTTAGCACTTTGCTACCGGCAATGTTTACCTCACCTTCAAAGGGGTAAACCACGGCATTGTGGCCGGCCGGAATTTGCAACTGCACCAATTCACCAGCGGTTAGCGCTAAATCGACATAAAGGGGTTCTGTCGACAACCCTTGGATGGGCCCAGCGACCGACTGTTGTTGCAAGGGCAAGCTAAGCGTGCCAGCAATCACCACCGCGTGGCCGCCGCCCATCAGGCTAACATGTGCCAGTTGCTCGGGTTTTAAATCAACATAAGCGGGGTCTTTCATTTTTTCGTTGGCCGGTAAATTCAGCCACAGCTGAAAGCCACGCATCAGCCCGGATTCTTGTTGCGGCATTTCCGAATGAATAATACCGCTGCCTGCCGTCATCCACTGCACGCCACCAGATTTGAGATGTCCCTGATTCCCCAGGTGATCTTGATGCAGCATATGACCATCAAGCATATAAGTGACAGTCTCAAAACCACGGTGCGGATGCGCCGGGAAGCCAGCAAGGTAATCCGCGGCTTGATCGGAGCCAAAACAATCCAGCATTAAAAAGGGGTCAAAACGCAATTGTGGTTGTAAACCGATACTGCGACGAATTTTCACCCCTGCACCATCTGAAACTTGTTGTGCCGCTAAAATTTGTTTGATTTTACGTTCGATCATGCTGGTTTCCACGGGCTGATTGCAAAGAAGCACTATTTAATCTTAAAATTAATCGATAATAAATTGCATTAAAAAGCATTTATCATTCGCTTTTGTAGAATGTTAAGCCAAGCGAAGTGACGATTGATGTTTTAATTCATGTTGCAATTCATGTTGCAATTCATGTTGTAATAACCATAATTTTCGATCTAGACCACCGGCATAACCAGTCAGGCGGCCATTGGCGCCGATAACACGATGGCAGGGCACCACAATCGCGATCGGATTGCGGCCATTGGCGGCGCCGACAGCCCGCACGGCCTTTGGGTTGTCTAAATAATGGGCAATTGCGCCATAACTGCAGCTGTTGGCAAAAGGAATGGTACAAAGTGCACGCCAAACTTGCTGTTGAAAGGCGCTGCCGCAGGGGGCCAGAGTGAGCGAAAACTGCTGCAGACGACCCGCAAAATACAGCTGTAATTGCGCCGCCGCTTGTTGCAGATGTGCGGTAGCTTGTTGTCGATGTGCCGCTGCTTGTTGTAGCGCTGTCCCTGCACCATACGCCGAAGCTGTTTTGCTGGCAGGCGCTACGCTAGCGTGTGTGACAAAAGTATTGGTATCGATATGTGGGTTCAGTGTTGCCACCGTTAGCGATGGTGACGTCGTCAGTGGGTTGCCAGCTGGCAACAGCTCATGTTGCTCGCCAAACACAATGGCCGTGATGCCGAGATCGTTGGCGAAAATATTTAGGCGGCCAAGTGGCGTGTCAAGTGAGCAGGTCAATACGGCGGGGCTCATGGGCTGTTACTCCTGATGGACTGGTGAGGATGGCGCATGCTGTTTCGTTTTTGCCGGTGGCAATCCAAACCAAAGTTGCAAGGTGGCATAACTACGCCACGGTGATAATGTTTGTGGATCAATGGGTTGTGCACGGTGTTGGAGGGCTTTTTGGATGCCTAAATCACCTGCCAACCAGATATCTGTCTCCGACAAGCCCCGCATTTTGCTATAAGCCACGGTCCAAGGGCCGATCCCTTTGATGGCAAGCCAGCTTTCAGGATCAGCCTCTGGGGCAGCTAATACGGCGGCGGCGAGTGCTTTTAAAGTATCTCGTCTGGCTTGTGGCACTTTGATCATCTGTAACTCGCTGGCCAGAACTTGCGCTGGGGTTGGAAATAGTTTTTTTTCCGCAGTTGAGTCTGTTTCTTCCAGCCCTTGAGCTAACCCTTCCACCAGTCGATTTAACTGCATTCTGGCGCCAGCTACGCTGACCTGCTGGCCAAGCACGGCACGAACTGCGGCCTCCCACGCGGACCAAACGCCGGGAATACGGATACCTGAAATCAACGTATCTCCAAACATCGGTTGCAAGCTTTGTTCAACCGTTAGTAAATCGGCATCTAAATCCAATAAGCGACGTATTTGGGCAATGACTTGAGTTAAACCGTCCGGATAAGGCCAGTGCAACGTCAATGCTAGACTGCTCTTTGTTTTTGTGCGCACTTCAAACCAACCACTTCGCTGCTGCGTTGTTGCCGGCACGTGCTTAATCGAGGGGGCAGTTGGCGTCAGTGGCCAACTAGTCATTGGCCAACTGAAAGTGCGGCCATAGCTATCCGCACTGAGCCATTCCACGCCAGTCAGACTACGTTTTTGCCAGAATTCCAATAACAAAGCAAAATTCAGTGGTGGACGAAAATTAAGTTCAAGTTCTAACAAAGTACAGACTCCGCCATTGCGCTGGCGCCTAATTTGCCCAGGCGACAGCTTTAGTTGTTTAAAAAAAGCATCATTAAAACGCCTGATGCTATGAAAACCACTTTGCATGGCGATATCGGCGATGGGTAAGTTTGTTTGATGTAGCAATGATTTTGCGAACAAGATTTGCTGATAGAGCGCATATTGTTTTGGAGCGACTCCAAGATGCTGGCTAAACAGCTTTCGCAGGTAGCGCTCACTAATTCCAAGTCGCTGGCAGAGCGCAGCTTGATCATCATCAATCAGTGCACCTTGATGAATTAACGCCAGCGCTCGACGCAAGGTGGTCTGGTTGCCTAACCAAGCTGGTGAGCCCGGAGCGCTATCGGGCCGACAGCGCAGGCAAGGGCGGAAACCAGCTTGTGCTGCTGCGGCAGCACTTTGATAATAATGGACTTGATGTTCGGCAGGCGCTCGCGCTGGGCAAATCGGTCGGCAATAAATACCGGTGCTTTTTACCGCGACATAAAACATGCCGTCAAAACGGTGATCGCGGCTTAGACGAGCCTGTTGGCATTGGTGTTCGGTCAGCATAACGCGGTTCCTGCCTCAATAGACAGCAGCAGTTTACCGCGATTGTTCGCTGACACCAGCCAGATCCGGCACTGAATAAAAACAAAGGTCGAAATAACTGTGACTGCCAATATCGCTGTGACTTATCGCTTAAATATTGATGTCGACCTGCTGCACTAATCCGACAGTTCTTGTGGCTTGCAGGTTGGGTTCGGTCACAAAAATACCACTTCTGGCGATCCGTCCAAGCAATGCTTCACCATCATATAAACCAAAAGAGGTGGCGACTGATTGTGCTGAAATGGCGGCAATACCTGCTTGTTGTAAACTTTGCATGCCATGTTGGCGTGACCATAAATGTAAGCTTTGCCAACGACTATCACTGGCTTCAATCAAACCATTTTGATTGTCATCGAGTGTTTCCAGCTCACGAAAACCTTGACCGGAGCGTGGCCCAAACAATTCAAGGCCGGAGTCAAGGTGTTGATTATTATTTAAATCTTGCATCAAGTAATACTGACCAGTACCCAAATCCGGCAGCCGGTAACGTTCGCCGTTCCCAAAAAAGTCAAACGCAATGCCCTGACTTTTTAATTCTGCCGCCGAGCCACCGAGGCTGACAATCAACGGGTCTTTTAGTTGTTCGGCAGTAAAAGTTCGAAATGAGAATTGCTGTTCTTGCATCGCTAATTCAAAAGCCCAACTAAAAGTAGAGCCGTCGGCCATGGTGAGCTCGCCGTTGAAGTTGGCGTTTAACTGTTGATAGCGATAGCTCCATTCAGTCACCGTTGTGGTCGGTGCAGAACTGGCGTTGGCCGTTGCGCCAGTAGAATGTTGCGCTTGATCGGTCAGCTGCGCTTGAATTTTATCTGTCGCAGAGCCGTCAATCCAAGACAGCAACTTACCGGTACTAAGCTGATCCAAAATGCGTTTGACAGCCCCGACCGTCTGCAGTGCGTTAAAGCGTTGTTGGTCTTCATTTTGCTCATCAGATATCGTAGACTCGCTCGGCGTGTCTTTACTGGCGATTTGCTGATTAGCTGTGGGCTCAGGGAGCGGCGTGATCATTAATTGCTGTTGTAGTGCTGGCACACTATGTTGGCTATTGGCAGTTTGTGGCGGTTTGTTTAGAGCAAGTGAAGGCGGCAATATAGTGTGTTTTCCAGCAGCATGCTCCAAGCGACCACTTGTAAACACTCGGTGTTCGTGTACGGTAAATTGTTGGTTGGCATCGATGATGTTCATACCTAGTTCCCGGTACAAATGATTTCATCTTGGTTATCGGCCGCGATTGATTAAACTTTAAGCAGGTTTTTATGTTAGAGAATTTTTTTCGACAATTAAGCACAGAGCCTGAAACCATTAGTTTTCAGCAAACGATCACACTGATTGATACCTTGTATGAATTCACGCCTGTAGCCTTTAGCAACGGCGAGGTGATCAATACCGCCGGTGACAACAACGGCTCATGTAAAATCTTCGCGTTTGCCGCATTACATCAGTTATCAGAGCCACAAACTTTGGCTCTGTTTGGTGATTTTTACCGGCTCGATGTCTTGCCTGATGTCAAAGGTGATCAACATGCGAATATCCGCAACTTTATGCGAACGGGTTGGAGTGGTGTCAGTTTTAGTGACGTGGCATTACATGCAAAAAAGTCGTCAGCATAAAGCCGCAGGGGCGGCTTGGCGACGGATTGAGCTAGCGCAAAGTCTGCGCTTTATGGCATTTTGCTAATACCGATTCGATTTTTTTCGCGGAAAAGGGTTTGGCGATAAAACCACAAGCACCGGCCAAGATACTTTGTTGAACGTTTTCAACAGTACTGTGCGCTGTCATGATCACGACTTTGGCATTTGGGTTAATTTCTTTTAATTGGCGAAGCAGGTTTTTGCCATCACAATCCGGAAGTTCAATATCCAGAAAAACCACATCTTGCTGTTGTTTGGTGTAGCTGCTGATGCCATGGCTGCCATTTGATGCTTCGCTGACATGCGTAATGCCCAGTAACATCAGCGTTTGACGTAAATATTCCCGCACCGAAGTGACATCATCAATAATCAGTACTGAACAATCGGTTGTTTTCATTCTCAAATCCTTTGCGTTGTAATCCATGTATGCCTAATTTTACTTCATAACAAAGGTTTAGTCGCCATCGAGCCGCTTCGCAAGCTCAAAGTGTTGCCAATTTTGGTAATAATTCTTGCGTTGGCAAAAACCTAAACAGATGTTAACAAATGAATCAGCCACAGGCACGCCTTTTGCTGTAATTTTCGACACAGCAGTCGATGTCGAGGCAATGAGCTATTGTTGTACGGCAACACACGGGTGTTGAGTGTTGTGCGAAGCTGTATTTTTAACCAAATAAAGCCGAAGTGGGTGTTTTGTGTGCAGTTGATTGATTGCAGCGAGTTTTTCGCTTTACCTTTGAGTTTCCTTTTGTATAATGGCCGCTCCAACGCTAGGGGCATAGTTCCAATTGGTAGAACAGCGGTCTCCAAAACCGATGGTTGGGGGTTCGAATCCCTCTGCCCCTGCCACTTTTCTCAGTCGTATCGACAAATGATGAAAAGACCCAAATGAATTCACAACAGCAGCAATTATTGCAGCTTCTGCAAATTAAAAGTCTCTCATTGCATACTGAATTTCTTCATGTTCAGCCTGATTTTATTCAACTTTCTGTGGCAACAATCAACACCGAGCAACCTCAGTCTGCATTGTTACCCGATATTGTGCCGGGTCTGAATTGTACGTCGCCGTTTACGTTACAACCGGTAAAAAGCATGCTTGATAAGCCGTTATCGCCAGAAGAGCAGCGTTTGGCTTCTGATATTGAACGCGCTTTAGCTTTGATGACGTCGGCACTTTGTTGGCGCTGCACGGCGACAGACACCCAAGTGCGGTTGACTGATCACGAGCTTTTTACGCCGGCTGTGGCACAATTAACCGATCCCCAGCTTAAACAGCAACTTTGGCAACTACTTACGTCGTGGCAAAATCAACATGAACCTAACTAGCCCGCACCCATGTCAGATCCGCGTGGCAACCATCGAAGATGCGCCTGTGATGCTGGCTATTGAACAAGCAGCGACCAGCCATCCTTGGACGTTGAAATTATTTGAAAGCTGTTTTGGCGAGCGTTATTTTAATTTTGTACTCGAACAGCACAATCAAATTTGCGGTTTTTACATTGGCGAATTTATTGCCGGTCAGGCCAGCTTGTTTGACATTTGTATTGCACCCGCGGCACAAGGCATGGGTTTAGGTCGGCAGCTTCTGCAACATTTTATCGATGAGGCTGATCAGCGAGAGGCGTTTGAATGTTGGCTGGAAGTGCGTGAATCAAACGCCAAAGCGATTTTACTCTATCAAACGGCTGGTTTTCACCAGACCGGAAAACGTCCGAACTACTATCCAACTGCGACCGGTCATGAGGACGCAATTATGATGGGCTTACCGCTACGAATGGGTTAAAACCCTTACTGACAATCGAGCTGTGACGCTGTGCCTTCCTGCCTTATCCTGCTATAATCGCCGCCATTTTGAATGACTTAAACACCGCCTGCTGTGAATGCTATTGCAGCATGATGCACAGACGGTGCTCAATGATTGGGATCGAAGCAAGCATGGCCTCTGCACAATTTCTTGAAGAAGTGAATAAACGTCGCACTTTCGCGATTATTTCTCACCCCGATGCGGGTAAAACCACCATCACTGAAAAAGTTCTGTTATTCGGACATCTGATTCAAAAGGCTGGTACCGTCAAAGGCAAAAAGTCGGGCCAATACGCCACATCTGACTGGATGGAGATGGAAAAAGAGCGGGGCATCTCGGTGACCACCTCGGTGATGCAATTCCCCTATGCCGATTGCCTAGTCAATTTACTCGATACCCCGGGTCACGAAGATTTCTCTGAAGATACTTATCGCACATTAACCGCGGTCGACTCTTGTTTGATGGTGATTGACGGCGCCAAAGGTGTTGAAGACCGGACCATTAAACTGATGGAAGTTACCCGGCTGCGCGACACGCCCATTATCACCTTCATGAACAAAATGGACCGGGATATCCGCGATCCGGTTGATTTGTTAGATGAAGTTGAAAGTGTGCTGAAAATTGCTTGTGCGCCGATCACTTGGCCGATTGGGTCAGGCAAAGAATTCAAAGGCATTTACCATATTTATAAAGACGAAGTAGTGTTTTATAAGTCGGGTCAGGGTCACACCATTCAGGAAATTGATTGTGTCAAAGGGATCAACAACCCTGAACTTGATGCGCGTATTGGTTATTTTGCCCAGCAACTACGCGATGAAATGGAACTGGTCAAAGGCGCCAGCCATGAATTTGATCAAGAACTGTTTTTAAAAGGCGAATTGACGCCGGTATTCTTCGGCACCGCCTTAGGTAACTTTGGTGTTGACCATATGCTGGACGGTTTGACCGATTGGGCGCCCGCACCGCAGCATCGCGCCACCACGTCGCGGACTGTTGAACCAATGGAAGAGGGTTTTTCCGGTTTTGTCTTTAAAATTCAAGCCAACATGGATCCAAAACACCGCGATCGGGTGGCTTTTATGCGGATTTGCTCGGGCAAATACGAAAAAGGCATGAAAATGCACCATGTTCGTATTGGTAAAGATATGCTGGTGCCGCAGGCGCTGACCTTCCTGGCGGGCGATCGTGAGCACGTTGAAGAGGCGTTTCCTGGCGATATCATTGGTTTACACAACCATGGCACCATCCAGATTGGCGATACCTTTACCTCTGGTGAAAAATACTCCTTTACCGGTATTCCTAACTTTGCACCTGAACTGTTCCGACGTATTCGTCTGCGCGACCCATTAAAGCAAAAACAGTTACTCAAAGGTTTGGTGCAATTGGCCGAAGAAGGCGCGGTGCAGGTGTTTCGACCACTGGATAACAACGATTTAATTGTTGGCGCTGTCGGTATTTTGCAGTTTGACGTCGTTGTACACCGCTTAAAATCTGAATATAACGTCGATGCCATTTATGAAAGCGTCAACGTCAGCACCGCACGCTGGGTGTATTCAGAAGATGGTCGGGCGATGGATGAGTTTAAAAATAAAGCCAGCACCAACCTGGCACTCGATGGCGGCGACAATTTAAGTTATTTAGCACCGACCATGGTCAACTTAAATCTGTCGATAGAACGTTATCCAAAAATAAAATTCCATAAAACTCGTGAGCAGACGTTCGCGAGTAAGGCAAAATAGTTTATGAATATTAAGCAGTTATTATCAGATAGAACCCAGGCCGCGATGGTTGCCGTGGGCTTGCCAGCCGATACCCAGACCGCGGTGACACAAAGCACCAAAGTCGAATTTGGTGATTATCAAATCAATGGCGCCATGGCCGCCGCTAAGTTATTAAAAACCAATCCGCGGGCACTGGCGCAGCAATTGCTGGAAAACCTCGACTTAACCGACATCGCCGAAAAAGTTGAAATTGCCGGTCCTGGTTTTATCAACGTCACCTTAAACAAAGATTGGCTCGCGACACAGTTGCAACCGGCACTGTTAGATAGCCGGTTAGGTGTCAGTCTTAACGCCAAACCACAAAAAGTGGTGGTAGATTATTCAGCGCCAAACCTTGCCAAAGAAATGCATGTTGGCCACTTACGCTCCACTATCATTGGTGATGCGGTGGTGCGTGCGCTGGAATTCTGGGGCGATGAAGTCGTTCGGCAAAACCATATGGGCGATTGGGGCACGCAATTTGGCATGCTGATCGCGCATCTGGAAGACAAACTGGCGGCTGGTATTGATTTAGAAGCGGTAGCGCTGGCCGATTTAGAAGACTTCTACCGCGAAGCGAAAAAGCGTTTTGACGACGAAGCAGGTTTTGCCGACAAATCGCGTGATTACGTGGTGAAGTTGCAAAGCGGTGATGCTCATTGCCAGAAACTGTGGCAGTTGTTTATTGATACGTCCATTAAGCACAGTGATGAAGTGTATCGCACGTTGAATGTCACGTTAGGCGATGAACATATCAAGCCAGAATCTGCTTATAACGACATGTTGCAGCCGATTGTTGATAGTTTAAAAGCTACCGGCATTGCGGTGGAAAGCCAAGGCGCCTTGGTGGTGTTTTTACACGAATTGGCGGACAAAGAAGGCAATCCTTCACCTTTTATTATTCAAAAAACCGGCGGTGGTTTTTTATATGCAACGACCGATTTAGCCGCGTGTAAGTACCGTAGCCATGAGTTGCATGTGGATCGGATCATCATTTTCACTGATGCGCGCCAAGGGCTGCATTTTAAGCAAGTGGAAGTGGTTGCCCGCAAAGCTGGTTTGCTGCGCAGTATGACCGCGTACGAACATTGCCCGTTCGGCACCATGATGGGTGAAGATGGTAAGCCATTTAAAACCCGTACCGGTGGCACGGTGAAGCTGGCGGAATTACTGGAAGAATCAGTGGTGCGTGCCAAAGCAGTGGTTGAGCAAAAATCGACAGAGCTTTCAGCGGAAGAAATCGCCGAAGTCGCACGCAAAGTTGGTATTGGTGCAGTGAAATTTGCCGATTTATCGAAAAACCGCACTTCAGATTATATTTTCAGCTGGGATTCTATGCTCAGTTTTGAAGGCGCGACCGCACCTTATCTGCAATATGCTTACACCCGGGTGCGCAGTATTTTACGCCGGGCCGATGTCGCCGCCGATTTTAACGCGCCGTTGCTGCTGGTTGAAACACAAGAAAAACAACTAGCGCTCAAAACGCTGCAATTCGAAGAAACTTTGCAGCAAGTGATGAAAGATGCGCAGCCGAATCTGCTGTGTAATTACCTGTATGAATTGGCCAGTTTATACATGTCATTCTATGAAGCTTGCCCAATGCTCAAAGAAGGCATTGAACCAAGTGTGCGCGACAGCCGTTTAATGCTCAGCATGGGTGTTTCACGACTGCTGGCCAAAGGTTTAGACCTTTTGGGCATTGAAGTGATGGAACGGATGTAAATTTGAAAAAAAGCGCTTCGGCGCTTTTTTGCTATTGAAAGAATGAAAAGAATGGCCTTTGCTTTTGGGTAGATAAATTCACCGGCCGCACTGCTGTTTTGTTGCATCTACGGAGAACCTGATGAAAATTGATGATATTCGTCGCAGTTATGTCAAAGATAAGCTGGACATGGATAATTTAAATGCCGATCCTTTTTCGCAATTTGAGCTGTGGCTCAAAGACGCTATCGCTGCTGAATTACCAGATCCAACCGCTATGTGTGTGGCAACAGTGGATGCTGATGGTCAACCCTCACAACGCTTGGTACTTTTGAAAGACGTCAACAGCGATGGTTTTGTGTTTTATACCAACCTGGGTAGTCGCAAAGCCAAAGAGTTGGCGGGCAACCCGAAGGTTTGTTTGCACTTTCCGTGGCATCCGCTGGAGCGGCAAGTGATTGTTTATGGCACTGCCACTGAATTGCCGGTCAGTCATGTGCTGAAATACTTTTTATCGCGCCCTAAAGAAAGTCAGCTGGCGGCTTGGGCATCTGAGCAAAGCCGTCCTATTTCCACCCGCCAAGCATTGATGCAAAAATTCGCGGAAATTAAACATAAATTTGAACATGGCGAAGTGCCGGTGCCGTCATTTTGGGGTGGGTTTCAAATTAAGCCGCATGCTATCGAATTCTGGCAAGGCGGCGAGCATCGGTTACACGATCGCTTTATGTACCGGTTACAACCGGATGGCTCATGGCAGATTGAGCGTTTGTGTCCATAAATGGCAACGAACTTGCTGCCAATATTTGATAGCCATTGTCATCTGGATTTGCCAGAACTTTGGCCGCAGTGGCAATTCCACTGGCAGCAAGCCACCGAAGTGGGAGTGCAGGGCTGTTTAATTCCGGCGGTGCAGCAAAGTGCCTGGCAACAGTTGCTAGATTTTAATCTGCAGCAACCCCAATTTAAAATTGCCTTGGGTATTCACCCTTGGTGGGCTGTTGAGCACGATGAAAAAAGCCTGGAACTGCTGAAAAGTCTATTAACCAAGCATCAGCAACAAATCAGTGCGGTAGGCGAAATCGGCCTTGATTTCGCGCTAGCGCCAATCACTTTTGATAGACAACAACACCTATTCGCGGCTCAACTGCAGTTAGCCGCTGATTTTCAGAAACCGGTCATCGTGCACCATCGCAAAAGCATGGTGCAATTATTGGCGGAAATAAAACGGCAAAAGTTTCAGTATGGGGGCATTTTACACGCGTTTTCCGGCAGTCCAGAGCAAGGGCAGGCATTTGTTGAGCTTGGTTTTAAGCTTGGTATTGGCGGGACTATTACGTATCCGCGGGCAGCTAAAACGCAGCGGGCAGTGCAAAGCTTGCCGCTTAGTAGCTTTGTCCTTGAAACTGACGCGCCGGCGATGCCGCTCTTTGGTTTTCAGGGGCAGATCAACACGCCAAAACAATTAGCGGTGGTATTTAACGCGTTTTGTCAGTTGCGTGCCGAGAGCTCGGCGCAAGTGGCTGCTGCACTGTGGCGCAACAGTATGGAGGTATTTAAAAAGTCAGATGACGTTGAGTGACTGCATGGTTTGCGATAGCTTTGTGGCTGGTATTTCTTTGCTCAGCACACCCTTAGTTATCACATTCTTAGTTATCACATTATTCGTTATCACATTCTTAGTTGCCACACTCTCTGTCATAAAACTATCTGTCATAAAACTACCGGTCGCCACGTCATCGCCCTTCGGACAACAACCTCATTTTGATCCAGATCGGCCGAGCGGCCAACGCTCGTTGTTAGCGGTTCGAACGACATACGACGGAACGGGGTTGCACCTTAGCTTGGTAAATGTTCATGACTGTCAATGGTTGCATGATGCAGCTGGCGATTACTAACCAGTTTATGCGAAAGCCATAACAAACTGCCGCGAGCCATCAGCGCTATCACTGCCGCCAGCCCCAACATCCACAGCACTTGTTCCATCATGGCATGCCAGGCACTGGAGACGGCGCTAAAGCTAGTGTCCTGTTTCAAGCTGATTTTGATATAACCGAGCAATTGTTCACCTTGATAAATTTCCTGCACCATCGGTAGTAATGCCACATCGTGCTGCGGAGCATAAAGCAAACGAGCAGGTTCGCTGCCCGGTGATTCACTAAGCCTGACGCCGTTAGCGTCATACACCACGACATCATGTAGATAAGGGCTGGACGCTAGTTGTTGGGTCAATGCCGTTAAACCATCGAGCTGATCGTTTTCAATCAGATAGGCGGCCGTTTGTGCCAGTGCTTTTAACGTTTCGCGCATCAGCACCGAACTTTGTTCAGCAAATAGTCGTTGACCTTGTTGATTGCTATCGTTCCACCATTGCAATAACGCTAACAAACCTAAAGTCGCCAGCAACAGCTGTACCCAGCGGAACAATTTTGCCGATTTTTTTGGCATGTTTGTCGGGAAATTCGTCATTTTAGCGCCCTGAGCCCCTAACAGAGGCTGAAAAATGTCGGTAGAATGCCATGGTGTTTAGTTGAAGTACAGGTGAAAAGGTGGGGTTTTTTGAGCAGTGGGAGCGTCAACAACAGGCTCCGGTTTGGTTAGAACAAATCATCAAAGCGAACGGTCCGCTTGTCGCAACCATTAATGACGCAGGTTTTCTGCTACAAGCTGTGACTGGTATCCCGCCAACGGTACAAGCCAGTATCCGTTGTTTTGGCGCAGAAATCAGCGCACCGCAGTTATCCGATATACTATCGCTCGTGGCACCAGCAAGTCCGGTGCTACGTCTATTGCAGCCGCATCCCGAACTTAACCATGCCATAGCGCTGGATTTTGCCACCCCATTGCCGGTCGATACCGTGGCTGCACTTCGCGCCCTAAATAAAGATTGGGCAATTGAACTGGTTTACCTTGCTGATTTTATTAGCCTTGCCAAACCTGGTTTGCTGGTGATGGATATGGATAGCACCGCCATTCAAATTGAATGTATTGATGAAATTGCGCTATTGGCCGGGGTCGGTGCTGAAGTCGCCGCAGTGACGGCCAAGGCGATGAATGGCGAGCTTGATTTTGCACAAAGTTTGCGCCAACGCGTGGCCACGCTGCAGCAGGCGCCTGCGCATATTTTACAACAGGTGCTTGAACGGCTGCCACTGATGCCTGGATTGACGTCACTTGTCAGTCACTTGCAGCAACAACAATGGCAAGTAGCGATAGCGTCGGGGGGTTTTACTTTTTTTACCGATGCGTTAAAAGAGCGACTGGGTCTTAGTGCTACTTTTGCGAACGTGCTAGAAATTCGTGATGGTCGATTGACCGGACAGGTCGTTGGCGACATCGTCGATGCACATCGAAAAGCGGCGGTGGTGGGTGAACTCGCCACCCAATTTGGCGTTGATGCGGCACAAACCGTTGCTATCGGCGACGGTGCCAACGATTTGCCGATGTTAAACATTGCAGCACTTGGTGTCGCGTTTCACGCCAAACCGCTGGTGCAGGCACAGGCGAAAGCAGTGATCCGCCAAGGCTCGTTATTACAGTTGTTATATTTACTTGAACCGTCGTTTTAATGAAGCATCAGCAAAGCTCAACTTTTTTAGATTTAGTCGATTATCAACTGCACTTGCGGCGGCTGACACCATTGCATATTCAACATGCCCCGGTACTGATGTTACATGGTGCCATTGAAAATGGTCGCATTTTCTACAGTCATCGAGGGAAAGGTTTAGGTTGTTTTCTTGCAGATCAAGGCTTTACCGTTTATTGCGCTGATTTTGCTGGTCGTGGTAAATCGCTACCCCCTGCATCTGCTGACTTTGATCACAGCCAACATCAATTAATTTGCCACGATATACCGGCGCTGATTGAGCATCTTTATCAACAATATCAGCAAAAAATCCATCTGGTTTGTCATTCGTGGGGCGGGGTAGTATTAGCAGCGTCTCTTGCCCGCTTCCCACAGCTTTGTGCCAAAGTGGCTTCGGTGAGTTACTTTGGCAGTAAACGTCGGATCACGGTGCGCAGCTTGGTCAAAACTATTCAGGTGGATTGGATCTGGAACCGTTTCGGACCTTGGTTATGCCGCAGTTATGGCTATTTACCGGCAAAACAACTCCGTTTTGGCGCTGATAACGAACCAGCACAGTTTTTACTCGATACGATCCACTGGATCAACGCAGAAGCTTTTGTCGATCCGACCGATCAGTATGATTATGCAGCGGCGGCCAAAGAGTGCCCATGGCCTGAGAGTTGGTTTTTTGCCGCCATCAACGATAAAGTACTGGGGCATCCGACTGACGTGCAACTGTTTATGGCTGAAACTCAGTTGCAGCATGCAAAATTTAGCATACTGGGTGCACCAGCAACTGAACTCGCCACCACTGTCGCAGGAAGAAGTGTTGCAGAAGGTAATGATGGGCATCGCTACGATCATATTTCAATGCTGACGCATCCTATGGCGCAGCGCAGCCATTTTTTGCTATTAGCCAATTGGATGAAAGAGCAAAGTCAGTGAGTGCGTCCGCCAGAGCATGAACGGCTTTTAGAATTATCTTAATGGCGGCTACAAAAAAGCTGCGCTTGCCAAGGCGCAGCCGGCATTGCGTGGTCTAGTCTGTTCGTCAAATCAGCTAGTTAAGTCAGCCTGCTTCTTCGATAGTGGCGACAAACTTACGGCGTTTCGCTTGTTGCGCCAGAATAAGTTCGGGGGACACGCCATAACGCAGTAGAATTTCGTCACTAATATCAATCACATCACCGACACCAACCACACTCCACAGTTCTTCTTCCAGCACCTTTGCTTTGTGCATGGCGTAAACACTAACGTAGCCCAGCTCTTTTGAGATGTGCTCAGTGTCGGGTCTGCCGGTGCGTGACAAAAATATTTTAAAGCAAAACAGTAGATCACTGGCCAAAGCATCTTGTACAAAAAACTGCCGTGCTTGCGCCGTTTTCAGGTCAAAATCAAACTCGGTGACAAAACTTTGATCCATTTTTTTCTGCCCTTGGCGATAACGAATAAACACCTCATAACATTTGGGCGCATCTTGTCGTTTCATACCCTTGAGCTGATTGGCAAAATGTAAGTTGGTCGCATTGTTTTTCAGGAAGGGCTGCAAATTCACTTTTTGTTGTTTGTCGCCAAGTACGCCGAGCAACCGATGTAAATTATTTGGCTCCGCGCCACGGCCAATCACGTTTAAATCGTAACGAATGCCGTGACGATGCATATAAAACGGAAAGCTATTGAGTGCTTTTACGTACATATTACGCAGCGCCGAACTTAACCCAGCGTATTTGGGCGTTTCTTCGGCCAATGTCAGTTTGGTACGGTTGTTTTTTATCAGCTGTTCGAAAAATAATCGCCCTTGGTGTGGACCGTCTTTTTCAACAACCTTTAGGTTCATAATCAGTTGGCTTTTACTGACGGCCATAACTTCATATTCAAGTTCGGTGAGGCCATATTTACTGGAAATTTTCTGCATATCTGGCAATGCTAATTGAATTTTATCACCTTTTTGGTAAGCGACTTGTTCAACTGTTTCAATCTGTAGCCCCTTACTCGAAAAATCGCGGGTATGTGCTTCTAAAAAGTGCTGCAGGTTAATTTTCAGCAACACTTTGGTTTTATATAAAAACCGAGCTTCAGCGCGAAGGTTCACGTACTGCAACGCCACCGACTCCAAGGGCGGTAATTCTTCGAGTTTGGCGTGACCAAAAATTTTCAACTGTGCCAGCTTTGATTCGTCGTAGCTGATTTGTTGATATAAAGCCGTGCTTTCCTGGGTGGTCACATCGGTCAGGCTGACGATATAACGAAAGTCTTTAATCAATCCCTGCACTAACTGCGAGGGTGGCTGATTCAGTTTGGCTATTTCCTGATCGGCGGTATCTGGCAACGATAGCAGAATATGGGCGTCATTCGGGTGGGTACGCTGCACCACTAAATGGAACACTCGCCAGCTCGGCTTTTGTGCGGCAAATCCAAAGAATACATTTTGTAAATCAGGTAGTTGCAAAAGTTCATCGGAGGTCGCGCTATAAAAATAAAGTTTGCCTTTGGCGGCGTGGGTAAAGCAATAAAGGATAGTCGAACGTTCAGCGGGGGCTTTTTGCAAACAACTTTTCATTCTTTTCCCGGTCAGCAGCTGCATCAGCACTGATTGCTGCCGTTCGTCTTGGAAATACTGCACATGCTGGCGATTATTTTCGGTGGTCATGGCACACACCGGCACCGGTAAACCTTCGCGTACCGCCAAAAATACCGGTAACGAGCTGATGCGGGGTAAATAGAACTGTTCGTAGCCTTTAACGACCACTGCATCCAAGGTATTGTCGAGGTTCACTTTATAGCGGCGTTTATTACCGTGGATAAATTGTTTTAAAAAGTCACTAAAACCGTGTTCGTCTTGTAGCGGTAATCGTTTTACCCGAACATACTGAGCGCGCTCTACCAGTTCAGTGTCGATGACTTCGTAGGGGATACCATGACTAAAGCCAAGGGCAAATTCTTGCTCAAGACCTTTGAACAATATGGCAATTCTTTGCCCAGCGGCAAGGCGTCGGCTATTGGGAATTTTGAGTTTGCTACCGGAAACTGAGAGGTCAACGGTGCTGGCCTGAAACTGTTCGCCATCTTCCACTTCAATATCAATGTCAATGGTGAAGTTCATCCGCTCTTCGCCACGGCTGCAATAACTGGCAAATTGAATCAGCGAAGGCCCGGTTTTTTCCTGTTCGGTGTCGTTAGCATCCGCGGCTGTTGTTGTCACCAGTGGGTCACCGGCAATGACTGCTTGCATTCGTTGTTCAGTTTGTTGTTTATGCCGAACCCGATAATTGTTATCGGTATTCATCACTTCTTCGTAAAGCCCCAGCGTGTAGCCGGTATATCGTTTGATGCCGCGTTCAAAGGCTTTGATTGCGGTATCGTCCATGTAATGGGTTTTGCCGGCATGTTCGTATGGTCGAACTTCGCCATCCACTTTACCGCGTAAATCAATGTAATAACTACAAGGTTGGCCCAAGCGCTTTAATTCCATCTTCAATAGGAATTGTTTTGGCTTGGGGATATCCGCAGTCAAAATAGTGAACACCTCGTTAAACTCCGAAGTGTTTATCAAGGGTTTTAAGCGTTCAATCACGCCGATATAAGGTTGCAGATCGGGTGCCGTCATAGGTTGCTGGTCTGCCGCATCAATACTACTTCTTGTGATACCATGTATACATTAAAAGCAAAAATTATGCCTTTCAATTGTTTCGGTGAAAATTATGGCAAAAATAAAAAGCGCCTACGTGTGTAACGATTGTGGAGCCGACTTCGTACGCTGGCAAGGACAATGTACAGAATGTGGTGCCTGGAACACGATCAGTGAAGTAAGAATGCCCACGATCGCCCAAAAAACAGCCAGAAGTGGCGGCTACGCCGGTGCGACGGTAGCAAAAGTGATGAAGCTAGATCAAGTCGATTTACAGGACGTGCCACGTTTCAGTTCTGGCTTTGCCGAGTTTGATCGGGTGTTGGGTGGGGGCATTGTGCCTGGTTCGGCAATTTTGATTGGCGGCAGCCCGGGCGCTGGTAAAAGTACCTTACTGCTACAAATTATGTGTTATTTGGCAGGCCAAGGGCCAGCGCTCTATGTCACCGGTGAAGAATCGTTGCAACAGGTGGCGCTGCGAGCGAATCGACTTGGCTTACCGACCAATCAGTTGAATATGCTGGCGGAAACGCAGGTTGAAGTCATTTGCCAGCTGGCGCAGCTGGAAAAACCCAAAGTTATGGTCATCGATTCTATACAGGTGATGCAAATGGCCGATATCCAGTCAGCGCCCGGCAGTGTCTCGCAAGTGCGTGAAAGTGCCGCTTTTCTGACTCGTTTTGCCAAACAACATCAAGTAGCCGTCATTATGGTTGGCCATGTCACTAAAGATGGCTCATTGGCGGGTCCAAAAGTGTTGGAGCACTGTATTGATTGCTCGGTGATGCTCGAAGGCGACGGTGACAATCGTTTTCGCACTTTACGCGGTACCAAAAACAGATTCGGTGCGGTGAACGAGCTCGGTGTATTCGCCATGACCGGTCAGGGGATGAAAGAGGTCAAAAACCCATCGGCCATTTTCCTAAATCGTGGTAAAGAAGAAGCAGCCGGCAGTCTGGTGATGGTGTTATGGGAGGGTACAAGGCCGTTGCTGGTTGAAATTCAAGGGCTGGTTGACTATTCACCGCTGAATAATCCGCGACGGGTTACGGTGGGGATGGAACAAAACCGGCTATCGATGTTGCTGGCGGTTATGCATCGCCACGCCGGTATTCAGATGTCGGATCAAGATGTCTTCGTTAATGTGGTCGGAGGAGTCAAAGTCAATGAAACGGGCGCCGATTTGGCGACATTGTTGGCGTTGGTGTCAAGCTTTCGCAACAAGCCTCTGCCAATCGATTTAGTGGTGTTTGGTGAAGTGGGTTTATCTGGCGAAATCAGGCCGGTGCCCAGTGGCCAAGAACGATTGCGCGAAGCGGCGAAACATGGTTTTAAGCGCGCTATTGTACCAGCAGCCAATGTGCCCAAAGATGCAATCCCGGGCATGACGGTCATTGGCGCGACAAAGTTAACGGAAGCGCTGGAGGCTCTGTAGAGAACGAACTATTGATGCCAAGCTAGAGTTTATGGTCAATAAATTCAACATAAACGCTAGCTTGTTATTTAAAAAATTATGACTGCGGGTAATTCAAGTTCAGGACTGATTGTGCATCATCACGCAGTTTGGTCAGGCCAAGTTGGTTGTAGCTACTAATCATTAATTGCAGCGCTTGGGCAACTTGTGGCGAATCCCGATGAAATTCAACAATATATTTGGCGCGGTTAGCGGCAGCTAAGTGTGCACCACGACGGCTATAATAATCGGCAATCAGCAATTCGTGACGAACCAGTTTTTCCTTGATGCTCTGCATCCGGGCTTTACCATCCGCAGCGTATTTGCTGTTTGGATAGGTGGACGTCAGAATTTTAAAGTCGTCGAACGCCTGCTTGGTGCTGGCTAAATCACGGTCAGCGCGATCAATGCCAAAAAACTCTTGGAATGAGTTTGCGTCCGATTTTTGATTGGTCAGACCGCGCATGAAATAAACGTAGTCAAGATCAGGGTGATTAGGATTTAACCGAATAAAACGGTCAATACTGGCCAGACATTGTTTAGCGTCACCAGACTGATGGTAGGCGTAGATTAAATCTAATTGCACCTGACGGGCAACCGGACCAAATGGAAAACGACTTTCCATTGCTTTTAGTAATTCGATGGCTCTGGTATACAATCCAGAGTCCAAAACATCTTTGGCATTGTTGTACGCGGCTTGCGCGGTTTGATTGGTATTGACCAGCTGTTCTTCAGATTTGTTGCCGGCACAGGCGCAAAGCGCTGCAGAAATACACAAAACTACAAATAATTTAGCTTTCATTGAAAAATCCAGGACCATTTCAGCCGATTGGCTGTCTAGTCTTCTATAAAGTCGTTAAAATAACTGCAATACACCGATTCTAACCCAGACTGTTCGGGTATGCACACAGGATAACTGGTTCCGACATGACAAAACAGATAAAACTTGCAGAAATTGTACCTGACCATCTATACGGTAAACGCTTAGATCAGGTTCTGGCGGAAATGTTCCCTGATTATTCGCGTTCGCGGATAAAAGAGTGGATTCTCGCTGATTGGGTGAATGTTAATGGCCGTTTATGTAACGTGCCAAGGGAGAAATTGCTCGGTGGTGAAAACATCGAGATTAATGCTGAATTGCCTGAGGATGAGCGATTTGAAGCAGAACCAATTGATTTAAATATTGTGTATGAAGATGAGCACATACTAGTAATCAATAAACCTGCCGGGTTAGTCGTGCACCCAGGTGCTGGTAATCATGATGGTACTTTGCTGAATGCTTTGCTGCATCATTGTCCAGGTATCGGCGAAGTGCCACGCGCTGGTATTATTCATCGTCTTGATAAAGATACCACCGGTTTGATGGTGGTGGCCAAAACTATTCCCGCGCAAACTCATTTAGTTGAGATGATGCAGGCGCGTGAAATCACTCGCGAATATGAAGCGATTGCCCATGGTGCGATGACTGCCGGCGGCATGGTGGACGAACCGATTGGTCGTCATCCAACAAAACGTACCCATATGGCGGTAACTTCGTCTGGTAAGCCAGCTGTCACGCACTATCGGGTGATGGAGAAGTTTCGCAATCACACCCGGTTACGTTTACGTCTGGAAACGGGGCGTACGCACCAGATCCGTGTTCATATGACCTACATTAACTACCCATTGGTGGGTGATCCGGTGTACGCCGGTCGGCCACGTCCGCCACGTAAAGCAGACGAATCATTATTGGTGGTACTGCGCGCCTTTAAACGTCAGGCCTTACATGCTGCCATGCTGCGTTTAGCCCATCCGATCACCGGTGAGTTACTCGAATGGCATGCGCCAATTCCTGATGATATGGTCATACTCACGCAAGCTCTGCGTGAAGATACTGCGATCCACGGCATGGACAATCAGTAATGTCGACGCTGTCATGGTTGCAACCCGACTGGCCAGCCCCCGCTTCCGTGAATGCCTTGTCGACGACAAGGCATGGTGGGGTTTCCAGTGGTGTTTTTGCCAGCCTGAATTTAGGCAACCATGTTGGCGATGATATGGTCGCGGTCGAGCACAATCGTGCTTTGTTGCAGCAGCAGGCGGACATGCCTAGTGCCCCCGCGTGGCTCAATCAAGTCCATGGCTGTGATGTGCTGGATTTAGCGCAATGGCAAGGGGATGTTATCACTGCTGATGCGTCCGTTAGCCGCCAATCAGGGAAAGTGTGTCTGGTGATGACCGCCGACTGTTTACCGGTGCTGTTTTGTAATGTGCAGGGCACACAAGTCGCGGCCGCCCATGCTGGTTGGCGTGGTTTGTGTGATGGCGTTCTCGAGCAAACATTAGCGCATTTTGACAATCCGAATGACGTATTGGTGTGGTTTGGCCCTGCCATAGGGCCTGGCCACTTCGAAGTTGGCGCTGAAGTTCGCGCCGCTTTTTTGCAGAAAAATATCGCAGCGAATCAGGCATTTGTACCGCAAGGTGCTAACAAATACCTAGCGAACATTTATTTGCTGGCAAGGCAGCGGTTAATCGCCGCAGGCGTATCCAAGTTTTACGGCGGCGAACATTGCACCGTACATTCGCCGGAGCTGTTTTTCTCTTATCGGCGTGACGGTCAGACTGGCCGTATGGCGAGCTGTATTTGGCTCGGCTGAAGTCTTTCCTGCGTTATTTGTTGATGTAAGTCAATTTTTTGACGTTTGCTGCTTGAAAATCCAGCAAACGCCCTCCATCTTAAATCCATCACAGCCTGTTCGATGGAGTCAGTTATGCGGTTAGAACGTTTCACCAGTAAATTTCAAGAAGCCATTGCGACCGCCCAGTCACTCGCGTTAGGGCGTGACCACCAATTTATTGAACCCGTGCACTTAATGCATGCCTTGTTGAATCAGGACGGCGGTAGTGTGCGCGACTTGCTGACCAAAATTGGCACCAATTTGCATGAACTACGCTCAAAAGTATCCCAGGCGATTGAGCGTTTACCAAAAGTTGAAGGTAGCGATGGTAATTTGCAATTGTCTGGCGGCACCATCAATCTTTTAAATTTATGCGATAAATTAGCGCAAAAACGCAAAGATCAGTTTATATCCAGTGAGTTATTCGTGCTTGCTGCTTGTGACGACAAAGGCGAGTTGGGTGTGTTACTGAAGCAGCTTGCGCTGACGAAAGATGCGGTGGACGCGGCCATCGAGCAATTGCGTGGTGGGCAAAAAGTCGATGATGCCAATGCTGAAGACACACGTCAGGCACTGACGAAATATACGATTGATTTAACGGCTCGCGCTGAAGCTGGCAAACTCGACCCGGTGATTGGCCGCGACGAAGAAATTCGCCGTTGTATTCAGGTATTGCAACGCCGGACGAAAAATAATCCGGTACTCATTGGTGAACCTGGCGTTGGTAAAACCGCCATTGTTGAAGGGTTGGCGCTGCGTATCGTCAATAATGAGGTACCGGAAGGGTTAAAAAACAAGCGCGTATTATCGCTGGATCTTGGTTCATTATTGGCCGGCGCTAAATACCGCGGTGAGTTTGAAGAGCGGCTCAAATCCGTGTTATCGGAGCTGGCCAAAGAAGAAGGTCAGGTAATTTTATTTATCGATGAAATTCATACCATGGTCGGAGCCGGTAAAGCGGATGGCGCGATGGATGCGGGTAATATGTTAAAACCTGCTTTAGCGCGCGGTGAACTGCATTGTCTTGGTGCAACCACTTTAGATGAGTATCGAAAATACATTGAAAAAGATGCGGCGCTTGAGCGACGTTTTCAAAAAGTGCTGGTGGAAGAGCCATCGGTGGAAGATACCATTGCGATTTTGCGTGGGCTAAAAGAACGTTATGAATTGCACCACGGTGTCGACATTACCGATCCGGCTATTGTCGCGGCGGCAACCCTTTCGCACAGATACGTCAGCGACCGGCAGTTGCCCGACAAAGCGATTGATTTAATTGATGAAGCCGCGTCAAGTATCCGAATGCAGATGGATTCGAAACCGGAAGAGCTGGACCGTTTAGAGCGTCGGATCATTCAACTGAAACTCGAAGACAACGCGCTGGCCAAAGAAACGGATGATGCCAGTAAAAAGCGTCGCGAATTTATTGTCGAACAAATTGTTGAACTAGACTCAAAATACAACGAGTTGGACGAAGTGTGGAGTTCAGAAAAAGCTGCATTGCAAGGCACACAAAGTATTAAAGCCGACCTAGAGCAAGCGCGTTTGGATATGGAAGTCGCACGCCGTGCCGGTGATTTGAACCGAATGTCACAACTGAAATATGAACGCATTCCGGCACTGGAAAAACGGCTTGATTTGGCATCCCAAGCCGAAATGCATGAGATGAAGTTGCTCCGTAATAAAGTCACCGAGCATGAAATTGCCGAAGTATTGTCAAAATCAACCGGCATTCCGGTCAATAAAATGCTCGAAGGCGAACGTGACAAGCTACTGCAGATGGAGCAATCACTGGCCAAACGAGTGATAGGCCAAAGCGAAGCCGTGCTGGCGGTATCAAATGCGATTCGCCGTTCGCGCGCTGGTCTGTCTGATCCCAATAAACCGATTGGTTCGTTTTTGTTTTTGGGGCCAACTGGGGTTGGTAAAACCGAACTGACAAAAGCGCTGGCCCATTTTCTGTTTGATAGCGAAGATGCGATGGTGCGTATTGATATGTCAGAATTTATGGAAAAACATGCCGTATCAAGATTGGTGGGGGCACCTCCAGGCTATGTTGGCTATGAAGAGGGTGGCTATTTAACCGAAGCGATACGCCGCAAACCATATTCAGTCATTTTGCTCGATGAAATTGAAAAAGCCCATCCAGATGTGTTTAATATTTTGCTACAAGTGTTAGATGACGGTCGTTTGACTGACGGACAGGGGCGCACAGTCGATTTTAAAAACTCGGTGATTATCATGACGTCTAATCTGGGTTCGGACTTGATTCAAGAGCATTACCACGAGCAAAGTTATGATGAAATGAAGTCGATGTTGATGGGGGTGTTAAGCCAGCAGTTCCGACCAGAGTTTTTGAACCGGGTTGATGAAACGGTGGTGTTTCATCCGCTGGATCGGGCCGAAATCCGCAGAATCGTCGATATTCAGGTGTCACAGTTGTCACGTCGTCTGAGTGATCGTGACCTGGTGATTGAATTGACCGATAAAGCGCGCGATTTGCTGGCGAATGCCGGCTTCGATCCGGTCTACGGTGCCCGGCCTCTGCGTCGCGCGATTCAGAAATATCTGGAGAACCCGCTGGCTCAGCGTATATTGCAGGCAGAGTT
>JBBKWN010000162.1:0-6262 GCA_037968955.1 Rheinheimera sp.
GGCTAAATGTGAGCGTAAAGCCACTTTGCTTGGCTAATTTTTGCATCATATCGACCATCGGGCCAGTGGGTAATTGTCCCGGAAAATAGGATTGGCGTGGTGGCAAATGATCCAAACACCATTCCATTTCGATACCAGTGGCGTTTGCCGGGGCTGAGCAAAAACCGCCGCTGAATATCAGCAGCAACCACAGGGTGTATTGATGATTTTTCGAGATACTCATGAGCGCTCCGCTGCTGCTTGGGTGCGTGTCAACTGTGCGGTGTCGAAACATGCAGCAGGCAGGTTGTTAAAAAATAAGCATGTAAAGTGGAGCATTTATTTACCGACACTTCTTGAGCCGCAGCTCAATTGCCAGCGGTTAAACGCCAAGGGGCCGCGACGTTGTCATGGCGCCAACACGAGCCATCGTTCGCTAGTCAATAGGGAGTTGTCGGCTGAGTTTCGGTTACTAAAAAAGTAGGTTCTGGCTGCTGCTGCAAGTTATACAGACGCTGCACGGTACCATCGGTCATCATCTGCGACACCGACTTTTCAATTTTTCCTTTCAAATAGAGATGTTTGCTGTTTTTCGACAGACCAATATTTATATATCTTTTGTTGGGAAATTTAAATGTTAACTCAGCTTTTCTAAATTGGTAATGTAGTTTCACTTGATCACGGATCACATCCAACGAGCTTTGGGTGGGCACAATCAGGCCATCGACCCGGCCTTTTAACAATAATTCGAAGCCCGCAGCAATGCTGTCTACTTCTAAGTGATGTTTGGATTGTTCTTTCATCAACGCCATCAGGGTTGGGTTATAACTATAATTGCGCACAGTGACGAGGATCAGCGGTGTCAGTTGACTGAGTTGATCGATAAAACGTGAATCATCGCCGCGTAAATAAAGCGTTTCTGGAATCGTTTCATTGTAAGGAAACAAGTGCATCATTTGCACCCGTTCTGGCGTGAAATTCAGATTAATCATTAAATCAGTTTCGCCGTTTTGCATCTGGCGTAAACAGCGGGCAAGTGGCGTTCGGACGCTGTATTCAAGTTGGAAACCCGCACGCTTAGCGAGCTCTTCCATCAGTGCTACTGAAGGTCCGGCTGGTTTGCCGCGGCCTTGGAATTCATGAAAACGTGGAAAATGGTCTAAGCACCAGTGTAGCTTTGGTTTTGGAACTTCAGCTTGGGCACATAAGGTTGTGAGCAATAACGACAGCCATAACCAGTTGCGCTGACAGATCAGCGCAACTAGGGTCGAGACTATGTTAGGACTAACAAATTTCAGTGGAAGCTCCAAGCAGTTCTGGCGATGAACCGATTAGTTGGTTGAGGGAACTTCCATCACACCATCAATTTCAATTTGTGCCGCACGAGGCAAGGCGCTGACTTGAATCGCCGCTCGGGCTGGATATGGTACGCTAAAGTGTCGAGCCATGATTTCATTGACGGTGGCAAATTTGGCTAAATCGGTCAGGAATATATTTACTTTGACCATGTCATTTAAAGTGCCACCAGCGGCTTGACATACCGCTGCTAGATTTTGAAAAACCTGTTCGGCTTGCTCAGAAAAATCTTCTGAAATCAACTGCATGGTTGATGGGAGTAACGGGATTTGGCCCGATAAATAAACCGTGGTGCCAATTTTTACGGCCTGGCTATAAGTGCCGATCGCCGCAGGTGCTTGTTCGGTGCTGATAATGACTTTAGACATAAACAACTATTTCCTTCGATAAACTTTTAACACATCCGGGGTAACCCGTATTTTGCGCATGACATTGGCAAGATGAACCCGGTCACGCACTGATAAAGTAATTTTAATCACATAATCGCCGGTATCGCGGTCATCGGTGGCCAGATCCTGAATATTAGAATCGAGTCCGGCAATAGCGGTGGTCAATTTGGCGAGCATGCCTTGTTTGTTGACGATAAAAACCCTGATATCACAAAAAAACTGTTTATCACCGGTTTTATCCCAGCGCACAGGAAAATATTTACCAGGCTCTTTTTCCCAGCCTCGAATATTACGACATTCAGTGCGATGAATATTTAACCCTTTACCGGGGGAAGCACTGGCAGCGATAACATCGCCTGGAATTGGCCGGCAACATTTGGCAAAAGTGGTTAACATGCCTTCAGAACCGATAATAAAGGCTTTTGGTTTTGCTGGTAGTGCTTGATCGGTACTAATGTTTTCATCAAATTCGCCGAGCATGCGCCGAGCAACGGCGATCGGTAATTGATTACCGAGACCGATATCGATAAAAAGCTCGTCGAGATTTTTTTGTTTGCTGTTTTGTAAGACTTGCTCAAGCCGTTCTGGCGCAATCGATTCAAACGGCACTTCACCCAAAGCGGAAGTGAGTAGTCGTTTGCCCAGCGCAATGGCTTCGCTTTGTTCTTGTTTTTTCAGGAAGTTTCGAATGCCCATAATGGCGCGACTAGTAACCACATAATTCAGCCAATTGGCATTCGGTTTGCCACCGGTGCTGGTAATCACTTCCACGGTCTGACCGGTTTCCAGTGGTTTACTTAGCGGATATGGTTTGCGGTCAACACGCACACCGACACATCGATTACCAATGTCGGTATGCACCGCGTAGGCAAAATCAACCGCTGTGGCGCCAATAGGTAATTCGACAATTTTGCCTTTGGGCGTAAACACATAAAGCTCATCTGGATAGAGCTCAGACTTCACATTTTCGACAAATTCATAGGTGTTACCGGCACTTTGCTGGATTTCCAGCAAACTTTGCATCCAGCGTCTGGCGCGAATTTGCGCGGTCGAATCCCCTTGCTCACCGGGCTTTTTGTATTTCCAATGGGCAGCAATACCGTTGTCGGCCATTTCGTCCATTTCGCGGGTGCGCATCTGAATTTCGACTGGAATGCCGTGTGGTCCAATCAATGAGGTATGCAGCGACTGATAACCATTTTGTTTCGGAATGGCGATATAGTCTTTAAAACGGATTTCAATCGGTTTATATAAATTGTGTACCACCCCTAAGATGCGATAGCAGCTATCCACACTATCAACCATCACGCGAAAACCGTAAATATCCATCACATCGTTAAACATCAGCTCTTTGCTTTTCATCTTCCGATAAATGCTATACAGATGTTTTTCTCGGCCAGAGACTTCGGCGGTAATACCGGCGTGGCTAATTCTGGCTTCAATTTCACTTTGAATTTTTTCAATCACCTCACGGCGGTTGCCGCGAGCTTGTTTAACCGCAGTTTCCAGTGCCCGGTAGCGCATCGGATATAACGCGCGAAAACCCCAGTCTTCCAATTCATTTTTGATATTGTGGATACCGAGCCGGTTGGCGATGGGGGCGTATAGCTCTAACGTTTCTCTGGCAATTCGCCGACGTTTCTCTGGTTTTAAAGCGCCAATGGTGCGCATGTTGTGGGTGCGATCAGCCAGTTTAATCAGAATGACCCGAATGTCCTGCGTCATGGCCATAAACATTTTTTGCAAGTTTGTGACTTCAAACTCTTTGATATCTTTAAATTTTACTTTATCGAGTTTAGATACACCTTGTACCAGCTCAGCGACAGTTGCGCCAAAACGTTGTTCTAAATCTTCTTTGCTGTATTCGGTATCTTCAATGACATCGTGCAGTAACGCCGCCATCAGGGTTTCGTGGTCCATGCGCATCTCCGCCAAAATGCTGGTGACGGCGACCGGATGCGTAATATAAGGTTCTCCACTGGAGCGGGTTTGCGGGGCATGTGCATCCCTTGCTAGCAAATACGCTTGCTGCACCATGGCAACCTGCTCGGCCGGCAAATACGCACTGATCTGTTGTTTCAGACCTTCAAATAAATACACTGCAATAAGCTCCATATCGGGAAATCACACTGATGCCCGCTATCTACTTAAAATATACGTGTATTTTGACTGATTGCCAACGGAGAACACTTGTTAGCTGAAAGATTATCGAGAGAAGTGATTGATGATTAGACGAATAAAGCAGCTGCGTTGCAGATGACTACCTGCTCCAGGCAGCTGCTTTACACTTTTACTTACTGTTCGGTACCGATGATGGCGGCAACTGCGGCCATTTCAGATGCTTCCTGTTGTAACTGGTCACGACGTTCTTGCTGGTCGAGGATATTGGCGGTAATAAAGCCTTTTTCAATTTCGCGCAGTGCGACAACCGTGCATTTATCATTTTCAACATCAACCATAGGCTCTTTGCCTTCCACTGACAGTTGGCGGGCACGACGTGCTGCGACCAGGATCAGATCAAAACGGTTACCAATTTTATTTACTGCATCTTCAACTGTTACGCGAGCCATTTACCACTCCGGTATTCAAATTCTGACAAGACCAACTAGTCTACGCTATTTAGCTTAATTCGCCAACAGATCAGTCAGCAATGCCCGCTGCCGTTGTTGCTGTTTTTGCAGTGTCAGGCGCCGGCTGAGTACAACGTGCCGCAAATCTTGTAAACATTGCTGGAAATCATCATTGACCAGTGCATAGTCATATTCAGTGACATGGCTGATTTCACTTTTGGCCTGAAGCATTCGTTTGGCAATAACCTCTTGGTTGTCCTGACCACGTTGATTCAGCCGTTTTTCAAGTTCAGCCACGCTAGGGGGCAAAATGAAGATACTAACTACGGACGGAACTTGCATTTTTATCTGCCTAGCGCCTTGCCAATCGATATCGAGAAATACATCACGACCTTGTGCCAGTACTTGTTCGATGGCCGTGCGTGATGTGCCGTAGTAGTTGCCGAATACCTCGGCCCACTCTAAAAAATTATTGTCTGAAATCAGCTCTTTAAATTCGTCGACGCTCACAAAGTGATAATGCACGCCTTCTACTTCGCCCGCTCTTGGTGCGCGGGTGGTGTGAGATACACTCAGCTGCATATCCGAATGTTGACCCAATAACGCATGAATGAGGCTAGATTTGCCGGCGCCACTTGGTGCTGACAAAATAAATAAATTGCCTGGTAAATGTTGCATAACAAAGCCTGCAAAAACCCAAAGACGGAATTTTACGTGCAGTCTTCGCTTGCTGCAAACTTTTAACCGTTTGTCTGCTGCAAGCTAGTTGGTATTGTCGTGAAAACGCCGGCTTAGCGTTTGGCGGTTGCTTTAATCGACAACGTCAGCTGAAACACGGCCATCGGTTCTTCGCCGTGCAATGAAGGGCAGGTGATGGTGACTGAAACTGTTTTATTGATCCGCAAGCCGGTTTGTAATGATTCATCGATCATCTCATCAATCAAAGCACCGTCATTACTGCGAAACCACACTTCAGCTTCTGGCCGCTTTAAAAACTGACCTTGCACATCTTTAAACGCAAAATTTGCGTTGATACCCCGTGTTTTGGCTTTGCTGAAGACTAAAAATGCCCCAGCTAAATCGGCACCGATGGCCAAGGCACCGAAATAGATGCTGCCGAGGTGGTTCTTGGTGCGCCAGTTGTGGGGCATGCTGACGGCTAAGGTTGATTCCGTCATTTCTCGAATTGTCGGTGAACAAAATCCGATTAACGGGATATAGCGCCAACCGAACCACCATAATTCTCTGTTGGCTTGTTTTAGCTTCGATGTCATCGGTGTTCCTGCGGTGTTGTCGGCTCAATTTGTGACGAGCTTATCACCGCTAAGGCTGGTCAGACAAGTTGATTGGTGTTCGTTGCCACTCCTGCTCAAATTGTTGCATTGCTTGCTGGCGACGGGTGGCACATTCGACAATGACGCTTGTTGTGCGCACGCCATAACAAAAACGCGGCTCTTGGTAATAACCTAACCATGCCGATAGTTGCCGACCTTGGTAGGGGGCTTTTACTTCAACGGTCGATGCAAAAAACTCGTCTTGATGACGACGGGCAGGTTCAAATGGTAAGTAACGAGTGCTCGGTAATAGTCGACGAACCGTTGCTTTCGCTTGGGTAACGATGGGTTTTTCGCAATGATAAAACAGCTGTTTTTGTAGTCGCTGTTCGTTGTCTTTGAGTGTGTCGGCATCACGCAGGCGGTACCCTGTGCGTTGCTTATTACGGTTTTTGTCCAACTCTTTTTGCAGTTGTTGACATTGGTTTAAGTTAAATTGTTCCACTGCTGGCAAATTGGTGACAAAACCAATGATCGTCACTAACACGACCACCTGCACGATAAACAACATAAAAGATTTAACAGTCATCACAGCTCCTTGTGATTATATTGTTAATTAATGTGGTTAAAAATTAGCCAATATTACTGACCTGTCCAGACAGATTTTCGGGAAATCTGGCGGGGAGAACAGCTT
>JBBKWN010000163.1:0-13230 GCA_037968955.1 Rheinheimera sp.
TCAAGGAATAGACCAGTGGGTCTGATGAGGGGGTAAATTATGGCTATCAATGTAAATCAAGGTGTACCAACTACACCGGCGGTGAAAACCGATAAAATCGATCAAAACATTCAAAAACAGCAAGTTGCACAGCAACAGGCGACCTTAAATGCGCCTGCGCAGAAGCAGGATTCAGTATCACTGACCACTCAGGCGCAGCAATTTACGAAGGCGCAAGAGAAAGCCAGCAATAGCTCGGGCATCGATCAGAAAAAAGTCGATGATATTAAGCAAGCCATTGCCGAGGGTAAATACAAAATTAACGTCGAACAGCTGGCGAAACGTATCGTTCAGTTTGAAGGCGAGTTGTTTGATAAAAGATGATTGAGCCCTCCCTCATCCTGTCTTTGGTAAGCAAACAACAAGAGCACCTGCAGGTGCTTTTGTTGTTATTAAAATCTGAGTTAACTGCCATTTCTAATCGCGACGTTGAAAAACTGGATCAAGGTTGTGTATTAAAAACTCAGCAACTCGAGTTAATTCAACAACTCGATCAGCAAATCGCAGAGCTACCGCAAATTAGTGAATTAAAAAACCATGCTTGGTTTAGCGATGCGGTGAGTCAACTTGACGAACTATTAGAGCGGTGTAAAGAGCAGAATGAAGTCAATCGGCAGAGTGTTGAACAAAGCCAATTGGTGGTAGAACGCTTTAAGCATGAGTTACTGCAAAATCGTGGTAAATCTGGCCTGACCTACACGGCGAAGGGCAAACCTGCCATAGAAAGTATTGGCAAAGGCATTAAAGCCTAAACCTAAACAATGTACTGAGCCCGTCCCACTGAGCAGTGATAACTTCACCACACCGTTTTGAATTCACATCAATTTAGTAGTACTTCACGGCTTTAACTCTTCGTACTGGCTGCGCGTTTTGATATAAATCAAAAACTTGTTTGAAGTCCAACTCCATTTCGGTCGCGTAAAACAGCCCTACCGGATAAGTTTTAACGACTCTTGCGCCTCGAATAACGCCTTGCAATGACGCTTTTAACTGCTCGTTGCCCATCGTTGCCTGCGCCATCGTTACTTTGTAATCTATTTTTTGTCCGTAAACTTGTTCCGCTAACTCTTTATAAGCTTCAAGTTTTGAGGCTTTCATTGCCATTAGCATCTTTTGCTCGTCAGTTGAAGCTTGTTGCGCCGAAATCGGCGCATAGCCTACGGCTTTCAAAACTGGAAAATGCTCTGGCTGCACTGACTCCCACTGCACTTCTTTATCCATAAATACACTGCAACCTGACAACAACAGACTACTCAGCATCATTAATGTGAATCTATTCATCGTGACCTCTTGGCGAGTGAGCAATAGCATCACCTACATTTTTTACTACCAATTCACTGCAGATTTCACGCCAGAATTCATGAAATAGCCAACAGGCACGTTAATTGCTTTAGCTAGAGCATGCTCAAGCGGAGAATAACAAAATGCGAACAATTGGTGGTTTAATGCTGGTCCTGCTATCCGGCGTGGCCGAAGCGCAGTGGTACGAAACGACCGGTCAAGCGACCATCCGTAATGGTGATCAAGCCGCCGCCCGTGCACAGGCAACAGAAGATGCCGTAAAACGGGCTTTATTGTTCGCTGGAGTTTCCATACGAAGTGTGCAACAAGTCACCGACGGACTTTTGACGCAAGAAAGTACCCAAGTGAAAAGCTTTGGTGAGATCCAGCAAGTGCAATTGGTAACTGAACGCGCGCATAATGGTGTCTTTGAAGTAACCATTCGCGCCGATATTTTTCAAACTGAGCCAGCTTGCCCTACTCTTTCCTACAAGAAAAAAATACTCGTCACACCGTTTAAAATCAAACTCCCCGAACAGGCGGTTGTTGGAGAATTATTTGAACTTGGTAAAGTGAGTAGCCAGCGGTTTAGTGACAAACTCAGCGAAATCAGCCAAAGCAGCTGGCCGCAACAATTGAACAATTCTATCAACGGGCAGAATCTGAGTTACCAGGAACGTAGTGCCGTCCATCAACAATATGGCGCTCGTTATATGTTGTCGGCGACATTAGACGATGTATCGTTAGGCGAAACCAGTGGTACCAATTGGCAGTTTTGGTCAGACGCTGATCGGGAGCGGTTCTTTCATCTTCACGTTGTGCTGTTTGATTTGGTGGATGAGCGCATGGTATTTCAACAAAAATACCAAACTTCTGCTATTTGGTCCGTGCGTAAAAGCACAGCCCTCGATCCACAGTATCAGCGTTTCTGGCGCACCGATTACGGCAAAGCTGCTGAGCGCATTTTAGATGCAGCGGTGATGGATGTTGAAGAAGCTATCCGTTGTGAGCCTTTGCTTGCCGACGTGAGACAGGTGCGACAGAATCAAGTGTTGCTCAGCATCGGCTCGGCACATGGCGTGAAAGTTGGGGATAGTTTTACCTTAATTCACCGTCGAGAACTCACCGACAATTTCGGCAATCCGCAAGAATTATTAACCGTCACACCACTGGTGGTTCAGGTCACACAATTGAGCCACGAAACCGCATGGGCACAAAGCATCAACAATGAATTATTAGCGAATATTCAGACGGGCGATCTCGCGGCAGTTGCAGCAAAAGCGGCAGATCCAGAAAACGACTCTATTTTTCCTGATCAGCAATAAGAATGGCAATATCGCCGAAAAATCAATGGCAGCCCCAACAGGAATCGAACCTGTAACTGCCCCTTAGGAGGGGGCCGTTATATCCATTTAACTATGGGGCCATAAGTGTCAAACCGAATTTATTTCAAGTACTTATCTGGAGAGCCATACAATCTGCCTCGCGGACAAAGTTGCATGCCTATGCAGCGGCCGTCATGCTGCTAAAATTCTATGCGGTTGTCAATCGATGGTTTTATTTTCTACCGAAATTAGCGCCAACGGCCAACAATTGCCTGATGCTTCAGCGTAAAGAACCAGACAATCGCCTACTTTAAGGCTGAATTTGTTGCAACACCAAATGGGGGATGAGTGTTGATGTGGCGGCAATCACTTTGTGCTGGCCTAATGACACCACTCGACTATGGATTTGCAGACCTCGTTTTGTCGCGACGACGGTGCCGGTTAAGATGTAATCCATCCCAACGTTGGCCTGTAAATCTTTGATATCACGTGATAAAGCCAAGTCACCATTCGGACCCACCGTAATACTACGTGTTAATTTATATTCAATCACGTTAATTCCGTATTGTGGCAACAGACTGACCATGGCTTCTGCAAACTGGTTGCCTACTGCGGTCGTTTGTCGAAGTGTTGGGTCAAACTCGACAAAACTAGTGACCCCCACTTTTGCCCCCCGTAATTTGTCAAAAGATGCCAACTTAAATGCGGCCTGCGCGGCATAATCAAGCAGTTCTTTGCGACTATGCTGTAGCTGTGGGTACGGTGATGCCAGTTGCTCTGATGCACTTATTTGAGCTGATTCGGACGGCAGTACCCGGCGTTGTAAACGACCGGCCGCTAATTGTAATATTGGCTGCGGATTTGGCGCAGCCAGCAATTGATCAAATTGTGATGGCTGGCTGACACTGTTTGTCGGTGTCGCTTCCTGCATCGTTCTGGTATCTACTATTTCCAGACCTGAACTGCCGCTCTGCGTTGAAGGAGTCGTAGACGCCATGTTTTCAGCTTGCATTTCATCTGCAAGACTTGAATTTCTATGGGCAGCGTCGTCGACATCAGTCTGATTCGTGTCAGCCGTTCTATTTGACTGACAATCACACCATTGGCTACAACCGCCAAGCTGCAACAACAGCAATAAAATTCCAAGGTTACGCATGTTATTCACCTTGTTTCAGATAAAGTTTACCCGGAAGTGCCGAGGGCTGAATGGCACTCACCACATGTTGTGGGATAAAACTCTGAGCACTGGCCAATACTTTTTTGCTGGCAACCGACACGATCCTCGCATTCACCAAGGTTCCACCCTGATGCTGAACTAAAGTGCCACCGAGAACATATTCTATCGGCTGCTCTTCACGTAACTCCATGAAGTCTCTACTAAATACAAAATCACCTTTCGGTGTAACCCGAATATAATCAGTCGTTTTAAAATCGACCACATCAAGCCCAAACTGATGAATTTCGTGCATAAAACCTTCAGCCAGCTGATTGCCGAATAAATCAGTTTGATCATAAGCACCATCCAGATAGACAAAACTGGTGACGCCGATAATCATGCCTTGCTTAATCAGATCCAGATTGGCAACCAAATCGTGCATCATCCCCTGCACATAATGATTCACATTCACCGCGACTTGCGGTTGATAATGTTGCTGCATTTTTTGCGCGCTCATGCGACCCGCCTGATATGCGGCACCATCATACAAACCAGGCGTCACGTACAATGGCGAACTGGACTGAACTGATGGCATCACCGGCACCACCGTTGAGCCTTCGGGCATTGCTGGCTGTGGTATACCTTGCAACGCGATATCATGACGGGCAGGTGGTCCTTCGGCCTGCAGTGTGGCTTGATTTTGTGCATCAACAGCATCATCAAACATACTGAACGAAGCACAAGCGGTTAACGACAGACTCACCGAGGCTAGGATTAAATACTTTGGAAATTGAGTTTTCATCATGCGAAAATCCTTCGTTAATCGCCGCTGCGATAAAGTTGCTGCTGGCGTAGCTGTACTTTTTCGGCGCTGCCTAGCACATTTGCCGGCACCAGATCTGAGGCGGCAGCAACAATGGTATTGCTTTGAATGTCGACCAGTCGTGCATTGACGGTTGTATAGTTTTCCGCTTGATTGAGCGTACCGACTATCACATATCGCACCGATTGCTGCGTTGCGAGTTCAGTGATGTCGCGACTTAAAATTCGTTCGTGATCTTGATACACCTTCACCTGCGAGGCGAGTCGCAATTCTTTTACCTTATAACCGCGTTGGCTGGCGACCGTCAGCATGCTTTCTTGCAACTGCAGTCCTAATAAGTTCATCGACAGATTGTAAGGATCAGGCGCCAGTGTTTTTAGCTCCGTAAAGCTGACCACCGCCATAGTGCCATCTGGGATCGGGCCTAAATCCTGAAAAAGCCGGTCGGCAATCCGCTCGGTGTAATACAACACCGGGGTGATGGCAATATGTTGCTCAGCACGGGCAGATTGCTGCCGCTGCGGCTCTTGCGCGCAGCTGCTAACGAGCAACAATAGCAACATAGATAAAACTAATTGAAGCCGAGTCATTTCACGCTTCCCCTTCTGTGACCGTCGTTGCGCACATTCCACCACACGCTGTTGTTGCAGAATAAAGCTACGACGCGCGGTTGAACAATGATTGATAACAGAGCTTGAGCAAAATCAATGCCAGTATTGTAACTGACGCCGCCTGCGAACCACGTTATACTGCGCCGCTTTTTGATCCTGACGTAGATTTTGCAGCAAAAATAGGCACTCATAATGACAAAAAACTACTGTGGTATCGATTTTGGAACGTCCAACTGCACCGCCGGCTGGCTAAATGATGCTGAACCACAGCTGGCCACCTTAGATGGCAACAGCCCTTATTTAAGCTCAGCACTTTATATTCAACGGCATAAAACCGATGCCTCTGATCACGATAGCGACGAGCCATACCTCAATGAAAGTCTAAGTCGGCTGCTGGCCAAAGGGGCCAAAGTGCATTTAGGCCAAGCAGCGCACCAACACTACAGCGCTGATCCATTAGCCGGTGTGTTTATTCGCTCCCCCAAATCGATGCTAGGTTCTAGACTGACACCGGCGCAAAGCCAAATCTATCGACAAATCTGCACCTTGTTGTTGCACGAGATTAAACAAAAAGCCGAACTCCATCATCCATCAACACAATTAGACTACGCAGTCCTCGGCCGTCCTGTGCATTTTCAGGGTATTGATGGCGCCTTGGGCGATGAACGCGCTGAAGCTATTTTACGCCAAGCAGCGGCTGACGTCGGTTTTCGTGAAATTCAGTTTGCTTATGAACCGGTGGCTGCGGCGATGGAATTTGAGCGTAGTTTAGATAAAGAGCAGCTGGTGTTGGTGGTGGATATTGGTGGTGGTACCAGCGATATCAGTTTTATCCGTTTGGGACCAAAGCGGATGGCACAACTGGATCGCAGCGACGATTTGCTTGGCCATGCCGGGCGCCGGATTGGCGGGGTTGATATGGATATAAAACTGGCCATTTACAGTCTAATGCCGCTGCTTGGTCGCGGTAGTGCCGCCATCAACGGCCGCCCTTTGCCAAATTCACTGTTTAGCGATGCGGTCAATATTATCGATATTCAAGCGCAGGAGAATTTTTACCGCCCGCAAACCAGCGGCGAAATTTTACAGTTACTACAACAAGCAAAAGAACCGAATAAAGTGGCTCGCTTGCAGCAACTTTATCAACAACATTTGAGTTATTACCTAGTCCAGGCCGCCGAGCAGGCCAAAATCAGTTTGGCACAACACAATGAAGCGCAAGTGTCATTGTGTCGCGTCGAAGCGTCGTTGTCGCAGTTGATTACCAATGCTCAGTTCGAGCAAGCGATTTATCAGGAATTAAACGGCATTCAAAAACTGATCGACCAAAGCCTCACCAGTGCGGGTAGCAAACCCGATTGTATCTTTTTAACCGGCGGTGCATCCGCAGCAACAGCCATTCAAGCCCTGTTACAAACGATGTTACCTGAGGTGCCTTTGGTGCACGGTGACCGCTTTGGTTCTGTCGGTAAGGGCCTATGCAGCGTCGCCGCCAGAACATTTCGCTAATTGGGCGAACTCAAGGTGAGGGTCGCGCGCCAGCAGATGATCACGAATAATGGCCAAGCACAACTGCACAGGGTGATCGCTGGCAAACACGACGATAACCGCCGATGGCACCGTGAATGTTCATGCTTTGGCGATAACTCGACAGCAAAGATGGTACTTGAAGGCGATACCGGTTAGAATGCGCGACTTTTTTGGACAGCCCCCCATTCCGGCAGGCTGACAATATGTGGGGTTTTAGATGTCATTTTCGTTATTAGGGTTACAACCAGCCATTCAAAAAGCAGTCGAACAGGCGGGTTACACCCAACCGACACCAATTCAGCAGCAGGCTATTCCTGCGGTGCTGGCGGGTCGGGATTTACTGGCGGCGGCGCAAACCGGCACCGGTAAAACAGCAGGTTTTGTGTTACCAATTTTGCAACGGTTAAGCCAAACCAAAAGCAAACACCCACGCCCGACCCGCGCGCTTATTCTGACGCCAACCCGTGAACTTGCCGCGCAAATCAGCGAACAAATTACCAAATACAGCCAATTTCTCGAGCCAAAACTGAAACATATGGTGGTATTTGGCGGCGTCAACATCAATCCACAGATGATGGGTTTACGCGGTGGTGTCGATATTCTGACTGCAACACCAGGCCGGTTACTGGACTTAATTGGCCAGAACGCGGTAAAAATTAATGAAGTTGAAGTGCTGGTGCTTGATGAAGCCGACCGCATGTTGGATATGGGTTTTATCCGCGACATTCAAAAAATTCTAAATTTGTTGCCAAAAGTGCGGCAGAACCTGTTGTTCTCAGCCACTTTTGACAACGAAATCAAAAGCCTGACTAATAAACTTTTAAAAGATCCGTTGATGATCAACGTGGCTCCAGAAAACAGCACCGCCGAAAAAATTGAGCAAAAAGTTTATCATGTGACCAAGGGTCAAAAAACTGGCGCTTTGATTTCGCTGATTGAACAAAACAACTGGCAACAAGTGCTGGTGTTTATGGCAACCAAGCACGAAGCCAACCGTTTAACCGAAAAATTAGAAGCTGCTGGCATTACCGCCGCTGCTATTCACGGCAATAAAAGCCAGAACGCTCGTACCGCCGCATTGGCTGGTTTTAAAAGTAACGAAGTGCGGGTATTGGTTGCCTCCGACGTTGCCGCACGCGGCATCGACATTGCGCAGTTGCCATTTGTGGTGAACTTCGCGCTGCCACGTTCAGCGGCAGACTACGTCCATCGGATCGGTCGTACCGGCCGTGCGGGCATGACTGGCCTTGCCGTTTCGCTGGTGTGTCCGGATGAGTTACCGCAGTTAAAACAAGTTGAAAAGCTAATTGGCATGAAAATTCCGGTTGCTGAATTAAGTGGTGTAGCAGCCAGTAACCACAACGACCACGATTTAACTGTCCGTCCACCGCGCCCACCACGGCCACAAGCGAAAAAGCCAGCGAGCGCCGGTCAAAAACCAGCAACAGCGGGCGCCAAACCAAATGCGCCACGCCGGCCACGTCCTGCAGGCAGTGCAAATGGCAACCCAAGTGGCAACCCAAGTGGCAGTGCGAGTGGTAGCCAAACGCAGCAACATAATACGGGCGGCAATAGCGCAGGTCAGGGCCAACGCCCAGCGCCACGTCGCAGCAACCCAACGTCACAGCGCCAGGGTAATAACTAACGTTTATTAAGTTGACGATAATTTTGTCTTCATCGATAACCGCCCTACAAAGCCCGACCAGTTTGGTTGGGCTTCGTTTAAATCAGGCTATTGCCCACAGTGGGCTATGCTCTCGTAAAGCGGCCGCACGGCTAATTAGCGAACAACGAGTTTTGGTTAACGGTCAGCCACAACCGCATCATTATCTGGTCAAGAGCGGCGATTTGATTCTCGTCGATGGCGAAGCTTTGCCGCTGCCTGCGCCAAGGCAATGTTGGCTTTATCACAAACCGGTGGGGATTGACTGCAACGTCAAAATCGACGATCCAAGGAGTATCGCGCAGCTATTGGCAAGCTTGCCACTGCGGTTATTTCCGCTTGGACGCTTAGATAAAGACAGTAGTGGTTTATTGTTGCTCAGCAACGACGGCGCTTTGGCGCATCAATTAATGCATGCGGCAAATTTACAACAAAAAGAATATCTGGTGGACGTTGATCGACCCATCAGTGCGTTACAGCTACAACAATTGGCAAATGGCGTGAGCTGGCAGCTTGGCGAAACGGTCTATCAGTCCAACCCTTGCAGCGTCAGCGCCCAAGGTACTACCTTAACCATAGTGCTGACACAAGGCCTCAATCGGCAAATTCGTTATATGTGCCGCGCAGTTGGGCTTAAAGTATTGAAATTACATCGGCTCAGAATAAACCAACTGCAGCTAACCGATGATGTCGGCAGTTGCCGGCCACTCACACTCAGCGAACAACAATTAGTCACCACCGCTCCGGCAGATATGGATGAGATGAGTGTTTAACCACGAGCGACTTGTTGGCGTAGCAGCCAGCTAAGCCATAACGTCACGCTATACATCAGCATCGACGCCACCACCACGCCAGGCCAACCAGCTGCCTGCCAGAATGGATGCAAATACAAACCGCCGCTACTGGCGCCAACATAATAAAACACCAGATATAACGCGCTAGCACTGGCTTTGGCACGTGTTGCATGCTGATTAACAAAGCCTGTCGCCAAACTGTGGGTCAGGAAAAAACCAAAAGCACTGATAAAAAACCCCAGCACAATGGCCCAAATCTGTGGCGCCAACGTCACCAAAGTGCCAAGCATCATCAGCGCAATCCCCAACGCCATACCAGTGGGTGCGCTTAGCAGCTTACTAATCCGGCCCGACATGGCCGATCCTAAAGTGCCGGTCAAATAGGTTAAAAATAACAAACCGATATAACCACTACTTAGATGATAGGGCGCGCCAGCCAGTGCAAAGCTGATATACGTATATTGATTTAAATAAATAAAAAAATTAAGACCACCAATTAGGAATGTCAGCAATAACAATGGCTGGCGTAAATGAAAGTGATTATCGTGCAGCGCTTGGCGCAGTGAGAACGGCTTCGCCACAAAGTGTTGTGACGGCGGTAAATAACGCCAGAACAAAACCACCAACACCAGACTAAATGCTGCCATCGGCCAAAATGCCCATTGCCAGTGACCCAACTCGGCACAAAAGCCAGCCAGCACTCGTCCGGAAATGCCACCGAGCGAACTGGCGCTAATGTAATAACCAACAGCGGCCAATAGCGCTGGTTTGCTGAGCTCTTCGCCCATATAAGCAATCGCTATCGCCGGTAACCCGCCTAGGAAAAATCCCTGTAACGCTCGCCAACATAACAATTGCGGATAGCTTTCCACCTGCGTAATAGCAACCGTTGCTGCCGTCATTCCAAGTAACGTGATGCCCAAAAGGTTACGCCGCCCGACCGCATCTGACAACGCGCCATAAAACAATAAACTGACGCCAAGCGCCAAGGTACCAATGGCATAGCTCCAGCTGGTTTGCAGGGCGCTGAGGGCAAAACTGCGGCTTAATTCAGGTAATAACGGCTGCAAGGCATGCAAATTGGCAAAGACGACCACTGCAGCAAAGCTTAAAATCCAAGTGATGCGACGATAGCCTGGGCTATTTTTTGCCAAAGGTTCGGCGGCGCGCAAAGCGGTCACAACCGCGAGTGGGGTTTGATTAGACAAAGAAGTTCCTATGGCGACAGCCTGCCATGGTCATAGCTTTGATTATTCTAAAGCAAAGATGCTGCCGCTGCAGCAAAAGCCTGTATTGGTAATATGGGCAGTGCCACTATGACCGGGACACAACGTAAAAATAACAGCAATTAACTGTCGCCGCGTTCATGGCAGCGATGAATCCGCTTTGCCGCAGCCAAGTTATTCTGTGTATGATAAGCACATCTGACATCCATCTGATCGCTGCTTTAAAGGATTTGTTATTCATGCGTATCTCTATGTTAAGTCTGGCCATTGCCAGCAGTTTGTTCCTTACCCAATGTACCGAAGCACCCACAGTGACGGCCCCAACCACAGAGGCAACGGCCAAAGCTCCGGCAGCTACAGCCGCTGAAAATATTGCCGCTGCCCAAGCGCTCTATGAAAAAGCAACCCAGACGCTGTTTCAGGCTCGCGCCTTAAGCGCCTCTGCTTATGGCCTAAGCGAACAACAAGTCGGTAAAAACTACAAAGCCCAGTTGGAGCTTTTCGACAGTAATACCGAAGCTGAACTTAGAATGGCGCTGGCAAAAATTGCCGCCGAACTTTCAGCAATGCCCATCCCTGAAGATGCGGTTGCCGCTGATAATCAATGGGTCATGGCCAATATTATTGGTTATTACGCGGGTGATAGTCGGTTTGCCCAAGGTTATATCGACCCGTGGATGGGCCATTCCGCCTTCATCATTAACCAGATCAATGGCCCGACCATCGATATGCCAGGTTCAATGGTCAATTCACACCAAATTAATAATGAACAGGATGCCAAAGATTATCTGGCGCGCTTAGAGCAATTTGGACCGGCGCTCAAAAGCATCAGCGACAAGTTTAATACCGATGTTAAAGCGGGCTGGATCCCCCCAAGAGTATTGCTGGATAAAGCACAAAACATTCTAAAAAATTATGGCAACAATAGTGCGACCGAGCACCCGCTCTATCTGGATTTTAAAACCAAACTCGACCAAGTAACCGCCTTAACCGAAGCGCAGAAACAGCCGCTGCTGGCGCAAGCCGCCAGTCATATCAGCACCCATGTTGCCCCGGGTTATCAGCAGCTATTAGCCGATGTGGTGGCGACATTGCCGCATGGTCGCAGTGAAGCAGGCATCTGGGCGCAGCCAAACGGTAGTGATTTTTACGCCTATTCTGTGCGCCAATTGGGTGATACCGATTTAACGCCGGATCAAATTCATCAGTTGGGTTTGGCCGAAGTGGCGCGGATCAGCAAAGAAATGGATGCCATCCTCAAAGCCAATGGTTACAACGAAGGCTCGGTTGGTGATCGGATGACAAAATTGGCTGAAGAGCCACGGTTTTTATATGCCGACTCCGACGCGGGTCGGGCACAATTATTGGGAGATTTAAATCGCTATATTGCCGAAATGGACCTGCGGATGCCCGAGCAATTCGCCACTAAACCGCCGTATCCGGTTGAAGTGCGCCGAATTCCGGTTGAAGTGCAAGACAGCGCCGCCGGTGGCCAGTACACCAGCCCAGCTATCGATGGTAGTAAACCAGGCATTTACTGGATTAACTTGGCTGATATGAAGGCCAACTCGAAATTTGATTTAAAAACATTAACTTACCACGAAGCTAACCCGGGTCATCATTGGCAGATCGCGCTGAATCTGGCGCAAGAACAGCTGCCTTTATTACGTCGTATTGCCCCCTACAATGCCTACGCTGAAGGTTGGGGGCTTTATTCAGAGCTGGTAGCCTATGAAATGGGCATGTACAAAGATGATCCATTTGGCAACTTAGGCCGCTTAAAAGCTGAATTGTTTCGCTCGGTACGGTTAGTGGTGGATACCGGAATGCATGCCAAAAAGTGGACCCGCGAACAAGCAGTCCAATATATGGCACAAACCACCGGCACTGCATCATCTGATGTCATTTCAGAAATTGAACGTTATATGGCTTGGCCAGGTCAGGCACTCGGTTATAAATTGGGTATGCTAAAAATTGTCGAACTGCGTGAGCTTGCCCGCGCTGAACTTGGTGCACAATTTGATATCCGCGCTTTTCATGACTTGGTTTTATTATCAGGTGCCATGCCAATGAAAGTGTTGGAGCAAAAAGTAAAACATTGGATTGCCTCACAAAAGCAGCCAACAACAGCCTAATCGACACTGAGTAAAAATGGCGCTGTGCTGACACAAGATGGCGCCAATTTCACCACCGGAGTCAAAACCGCCAACGTTTTTAAACCTTTAATTTTGTGATCTCGAAGGAATGCACCTGATGAGCAATAGCAATCAAGCCGAATGGCTGTTACAACAACAAAGTTACGACCAGATGGAAAAACAAGCGCTCTGGCTAAAAGTAGTCGCTATTGTATTGTGGCTATGGCTGGTACAAACCGAAAGCAGCCTGATCTTACAAGTGGGCCTGCTTGGCGTGTTTTGGTTGCATGAAGCTATTTGGAAAACGCAGCAAAGTAGAACTTCCGAGCGGCTGCTGGTATTAGAAAAAGCTATGCTTGGCGCACAGGATATTGGGTGTCAGTGGCATCACAGCTGGCAGCAACAACGTGGCGGCGTGGTAGGTTTGACGCTGTCGTACCTAAAACATAGTTTGAAACCGACGGTCGCAATCACGTATGTGGTGTTGTTGGCCGCGACCTTAGGCCGCCATTTTAATTAAGTGCCGCTGCGGCGCTGGCGATGCCGTAGCACCACGACCTTCACCACCAGGCCGCAAGCGTCGAAGTAACCAGCGCTGGCTACTTGTTACTTGGTACTTGGTACTTGGTACTTGGTACTTGGTACTT
>JBBKWN010000164.1:0-4771 GCA_037968955.1 Rheinheimera sp.
TTATCAAACTCTGATTTTTTATGCTTTCATCCTCTGTATTGACCTATTTCAGCTGGCGGAATCTACTGGTTTTACTGGTGCCTTCATTGCTTGGTTTATTTTTATTTATGACGCCGATAGCCACTGAAAAAGGACTGACGATCCCGGTGGCCATGCTCGCAAATTGGTTAAAGCAAAGTCTTGGCACTCTCACGCCGCTGTTGTTAACGTTGATTGTTGGGTTGTCTGCGTTATGTACTGTGCTGACCAAAGTGCTGCCATCGCAGTTTTTACCGCAATCAACCCTTTGGCAAAAACTGTTTAACCCTGCCTGGGTTTGGCTTTGGGTTCGATTACTGGGCGCAATCTTCATCGGACTGGTATTTAGTGGTGCCGGGCCTGATTTTTTGGTCAGCGCATCGACCGGCGCGCTGGTGTTTAACGACTTATTGCCGGTGTTATTTTGCGTGTTTATTTTTGCCGGTCTGTTTTTACCTTTGTTACTCAATTTTGGTTTGCTGGAAATGGTCGGCACTTTAATGACGACCATCATGCGGCCAGTATTTCGCTTGCCGGGTCGTTCGGCTGTTGATTGCATGGCGTCCTGGCTCGGTGATGGCAGTGTCGGCATTTTGCTGACCAGTAAACAATATGAATCTGGCTTTTATACCGCGCGTGAGGCCGCAGTGATCGGCACTACGTTTTCGGCGGTATCGGTGACTTTTTGTCTGGTGGTGCTAGGGCAGGTAAAACTTGAGCATATGTTTGTACAGTTTTACGGAACTATTTGTTTGGCGGGTTTGGTGGCGGCAATTGTATTGCCTTATTTACCGCCCCTTAGGCACAAACCAGATACCTACTTAACCGGCAGCGATCAAATGGTTGCGGAAGGCGGCCACTTTACCCGGCAGTCCATTTGGCGGCGGGCATTTTCACATGGTTTGCATCGGGCAAGCACCGCGCCTAGCGCTTTGAAAACTCTACGTGAAGGTGTTGATACGGTACTTGATATGTTGTTTGGTGTGTTGCCGGTGATTATGGCAGTTGGTACCTGTGCACTCATTTTGGCCGAATATACGCCGCTCTTTACGTGGCTAGGTGCGCCTTTTGTGCCGCTATTGGAATTATTGCAGATCCCATTTGCGCAAGACGCATCCAAAGCGGTGATGGTTGGTTTTGCCGATATGTTTGTGCCGTCTATCCTTATTTCGGCAGTGCCAAATGAAATGACCCGATTTGTCATTGCCGCCTTGTCGGTCACGCAATTAATTTATATGTCAGAAGTAGGGGCGTTGCTGTTGGGCAGTAAAATTCCAGTGACGTTGCCAGATTTATTACTGATTTTTTTACTGCGCACCTTAATCACCTTGCCAGTGATTGCTGGTGTCGCCCATCTATTGTTCTAATGGTGCGAAGCACTTTCCAGCTGAAAAATGTCGGTCACGTTGTTATTTAAATACACACTTTAGCCAACGTTTTTTGAAATATGCATTTGAAAAATATCGTTAAATAACCAGAGACTGCCTAGTGTAGTCTCTGGTTATTTCTTTGCGGTTCAATGGTACTTAACGCTGGAATACCACGTTGAATGTCACCGGAACCAATAAACTGATGTCATTTAGTTTGGCGATTTGCTGTAGCTGACGTACACCACCATCTAGTTTAAATGCGCTACTGTTAACGAGCACTGGCGCTGTGGTCGAGGCTTGAATTTTGTCGGCGCTGAGTTTAGTCAACGTTAGCTGCACAGGTAGAGTCTGCGTTTGGTCCAGTAACGTTAGGCGTAAATCGGTGCTGTATTGCATGCTGCCACCGACCATCAGATCTGAGGTTAATTGCGGGGCAATCATTGCCGCTGCACTGATATTCGGGAAAGTATTGGCTTTAAACAAATGTTCCAGCATTCGTTCGTTGCGAATTGGGATCATTGTATCCAGGGTCGCCACCGGAATGTTGACCGTCACTTTGCCATCATCAGCCCAATTGCCCGTCAATTGTGTGAACTTGTGTACTTCCGCAACTACAGCATTTTTCACCGAAACAAAACGTAATTGAGATTGAGCTGGATCAAGTGTCCAGTCGGCCTGACTGGCAAAAGCACTCGTCAGCGCAATGGCACCAAGGATTAAACGCATCGCAAACTCCTGTTGAAGGATGGGGTAGGTATAGGTATAGCCTATCATAACCAAGCAGGATGACAGTAACTAGCCAAGCTGAGAATTTTATGCTGATTTAATGCAATGATGCGACGAGCGGGTTTGCATAAGGGCTGGCGAAAAAAAACGCCATCGGCTATGTCGCTGATGGCGTCTTCAATCTGGTTATTGGATCAAACAGACCAGACCCTTGAGGTAATGACCTTCCGGGTAAAAGCTGGCGATGGGATGGTCAGTGGCCTGACTTAATCTTTCAATAAATAAACAACCGCGGTTCGCATCGAGTGCGGCATCGGCCACCACTTTTTGGAACAAGCTTTCTTCAATCAAGCCTGAGCAGGAGAAAGTCAGCAGGAAGCCGCCTGGTTTAACCAGTAACATCGCTAGACGGTTAATATCTTTATAACCCCGACAAGCGCCAACCAACTGGCTTTTATTTTCGGCAAACTTTGGTGGGTCCATAATCACCATATCAAATTGCAGACCTTGATCTTTGTATTGACGCAGCACTTTAAACACATCGGCTTTGGTCATCGTCAATTTCGATAAATCGAGCTGATTAAGCTGTGCATTACGCGTCGCTGTGGCTAATGCCAAATCGGACAAATCAACGTTGGTGACATGGCTAGCGCCGCCTTTTAGCGCGGACAGGGCAAAAGTACCGGTATAACTAAAGCAGTTCAGTACGGTTTTATCTTTGGCGTAACGACCCGCTGCGGCGCGGCTATCACGTTGATCCAAATAAAAGCCGGTTTTATGACCATTGATCACGTCGACTAAAATAGTCAAACCATTTTCTTTGATGGTGACTTCACCGCTATCGCGCGGCAAATGTAACCAACCGGTTCGTGGCTCTAGCCCTTCTTTTTTACGAACATCAGCATCAGAACGCTCATAAATGCTATAGCCGGCAAAGAGTTGCTTTAATGCTTGAATGATATGTTTACGCTGGCGTTCAGCGCCAGCGCTCAATAACTGACACACCAAGACATCGGCATATAAGTCGATGGTGACGCCTGGTAAACCATCCGATTCGGCTGCGACCACCCGAATGCCATTGGTTTGGTTTAAATCAAACAGTTGCTGGCGCACAGCCCAGGCTTGTTGAATACGTCGCAAGAAAAAATCGGCATCAATGACTTCATTTTGATCAAAGGTCCAGACTCGGGCGCGGATTTGTGAATTTGGCGAATAAGCGCCTCGTGCCACAAATGTGCCATTTTCGCTAACGATGTCTACCGTATCGCCAGAGTTTGGTGTGCCATGCACTTGTTTTACCGCCTGGGAAAACACCCATGGATGGCGGCGTTTTAATGATTTATCGCGGTCGGCTTGTAAAATAATGCTGGAGGTCATGGCGCTGTTTCTGTGTTGGCAGGAAAGAGGCGCATTTTAGTGTGTGATGCCCGAAAGCTAAAGCGAAACTTTCAAACAATCCTGATCAAGGTCAAAACTGCGGATTTATAGTGTGACGCTGTTTGGCCAGATACGCTATGGTGGTGTTTTTAATTCGCGGAAAATCATCATGACAAATCTCACGGAGCGTCAAGGCAAACGAAATTTACCCACGACGATGCTGGCAATCGATGTGCAAAATTCAGGTTCAGACATTGAATTAGTCCTAGTCTCGATGCCATTGCCAACGCCGGCATCGCAGCAAGTGCTGGTCAAAGTGGCGGCCGCGGGTATTAATCGCGCCGATTTAGCCCAACGGGCGGGTGTTTATCCGCCACCGCCAGGTGAAAGTTTGGTGTTAGGGTTAGAAGTCGCTGGAACCGTGGTCGGCTTGGGCGCTTCGGCCGATCCGACCTGGCTTGGTAAAAAGGTGTTTGGGCTGGTGCCAGGTGGGGGTTATGCCGAATATGCGCTGCTGCATCAGGACCATCTGTTGATTCAGCCCGCTGTGATGAGTGATATTGAAGCGGCCGCCACGGCCGAGGTATTTTTAACGGCATTTCAAGCAATGATCAGTATTGGTGGCTTGACCGCGCATGGTGCGGTGCTGTTACATGCCGGCGCGAGCGGTGTGGGCACCGCCGCTATTCAGCTGGCAAAGCAGCTGGGCGCGGTAGTTGCGGTGACGGTCGGTTCTGATCGCAAAGCACAGGATTGTTATGCCCTTGGCGCTGACATTTGTATCAACTACAAAACGCAGGACTTTGTCAGTGAATTACAAAAATTTCGCCCTGAAGGTTTTAATGTCATTGTTGATCCGGTGGCGGCCGATTACATCGGCAAAGATTTACAATTACTGGCGCTGGATGGCCGGATAGTCGTGTTGGCGATGATGGGCGGGCGAACCGTGCCGGCTTTTGATTTGGCATTGATGTTTAAAAAAAGGGGGCAGTTAATTTGTTCAACGTTACGTAACCGCCCCGATGTTTACAAAGCGCAGTTATGCCGCGATTTTAACCATCAGTTTGGGCCAGCACTCCAGCAAGGCACTATCAAGCCAGTACTGGCACAAGTGTTTGATTGGCGTGATGCGAATGCTGCGCATCAGTTACTGGCGAGTAACACGGTAACGGGCAAATTAGTGTTGCAGATCAGTGCAGAAAAATAACATGCTGCACTATGCACTATGCACTATGCACTATGCACTATGCACTATGCACTATGCACTATGCACTATGCAC
>JBBKWN010000165.1:0-9369 GCA_037968955.1 Rheinheimera sp.
AAAATTGCGATGGAAATGGCTACACAGCTGATGGGGGTGACGATGCAGGAACCCGGCGTATCACGTGTAGTGGCAGTAGATGTGGAAGATGCCGTGAAAATGGCTCAAGCCTGACAGAACAAAAAGGTAAAAATGATGGCTGAAGAATTTCGTTATGCATTAATTATCGCCGGTGTGCTTGGTATGGCGGCGCTGGTGATCCATGGGATCTGGTCAACCCGGAAAAACTCCCACGAAACTAAAAGTCGCTTTTTTCAGGATGAAAGTTCTGGCCAAAGCTCGACCGAAGGTTTTGACGAGTTTGGTGTGGGGAAAATTCGCAAATTAGCGCCAGGTGAAAAGCCCCATCCAAAACCAGAGGTCGTTAAAGCCCCCCGTAGCAACAAGCTGCGTGAACCGGCGAAGAAAATTCGGCGTGATGAATTAGAACCGCAGTTCTCGCAAGACGTCGAACGTGAAGAGCCTTCAATGTCTTTTAGCGCATCAGATAGTTATGAAACAGCGCCACAGCAGTCAGCGCCAGCCGCTGAACCGATGGCCAATGAAGTACTTATTTTATATGTGTTATTACCCGAAGGGACCGATATCAATGGCGCCTTACTGTTACCAAGTCTGCTGACACTAGGCTTTAAGTACGGTGAAATGAATATTTTCCATCGTCATCAGGATAGCGCAGGCTCTGGTGAAGTGTTGTTTAGTCTGGCCAATATGTTTAATCCTGGCACTTTTGATTTGGAAGATATGGACAAGTTACAAACTCGCGGTTTGAGTTTGTTTATGACGCTACCAGGACCTGGCGAGGCGTTACAAAACTTCAACCTAATGCACAATGCAGCCAAAAAACTGGCTGAAGAATTTGGCGGTCAGGTGCTCGATGGTCAACGCAGTATGCTGACAGTGCAAACCGTGCGGCACTATGTGGAGCGGATTCGGGAATTTCAGCGCCAGCAACTGTTGCGGCAATAACCCAGCTTTTGGCTTGTAGCATGCGAAAAAAGGTCGCAACGGCCGTTCGTTAAGCGCGCCAGTCCCAATGAAAGAACCCGGCATGTCCGGGTTTTTTTATATAAAGTGCGATGACTGGCTATTGTCTATCGTTGCTCGTCTTGCTGTTGATGGTGTCAAATACCAAAACTCATTGTGTTGCTATGTGATGTATCACGCCAGTCCGATCGGGGAAATGCTTTGATTTGTATCATGCTGCAGTACCAGTTTAGGTTAAATTGTTGAGCTTTATTTTTGTTAGATAGTAACATTTTGATGTCATTCAGTGCTTTTTCATCTTTTTTTTGAGACAAAATGCCTGATTTTCTGTGCGATATTTAGGCTTAAGTAAAAATAAAGTTGTTTTTTACAGGCACGGCATGTTAGAAAGTAACAAGTGAGGCTTAGGTTATTGGGCGGTTAGTCAAAGTTTCACTGGCCACTGCTGGATGAATAATGAGCGGGCAAAGTCCCGTCATAAAATCGAACAATAATCAGAGCGAGTATCACTATGTCAGGAACACAATTTCGTTGTAACCCCCTTAGTTTTGCCATTCGGTGCGCGGTTATCGGCATGGTACCGTTTTTTTCTATGGCGCAAGATGACAGCGCTGTCAAAAAGGGCGACGATCAAGAAATAGAAAAAATTGAAGTGATTGGCATGCGCGGCAGTGTGATCACTTCACAAGAGTTAAAGCGACAAGCCAATACCGTGAAAGATGTTATTAGTGCCGACGATATCGGTGCGTTACCGGATAAAAGTGTGACAGAAGCTTTAATGCGCGTGCCGGGTGTGACCATCGAGCGTTTTATGTCATCTGATGATCCAAACCACTTTGCCGCTGAAGGGACTGGCGTGGTGGTGCGCGGCCTCGATCGGGTGCGTAGTGAAATTAACGGTCGTGATGCATTTAGCGCCAGTACCGGCGGCGGTTTGAGTTATGAAGATATTCCTGGCGAATTACTCGGCCACATCGAAGTAGTGAAAAATCAGACCGCCGATTTAATTGCCGGTGGCGTGGCCGGTACCGTGAACTTAGTCACCCGTAAACCATTCGATAGCGACGGCTTTTTTGGTACTGCGTCGGTAAAAGGCAGTTATGGCGACCACCGCGAAGCATGGACACCCATTGGTTCTGTGGTGGTGAGTAATCGTTGGCAAAGTGCCATCGGTGAATTTGGTGCATTAGTCGCCGCATCGTCTTCGGATTATAAAGACCGTGGCGATGGTGTTGCACTGGGTAACTATTATGAGCGCAGTGCAACCGCGCGCGAGATGCCGCAATTTGGGAATTATGGAACCGAGCTTCCAAACTACAAAGGGCAAACGAAATTTGTGCCTGCTGACGCATCTATTCGCAGCGCCGACTCAGAGCGTGATCGGAGGGGGCTGACGACTTCATTGCAATTTCGCAATAACGACAACACATTGGAAGTTGTGGCTGAATTTATCAGTTCAAAAGCTGGTTTATCTTGGGATGAAAGAGTCATTCAGCAGGGCGAACAGGGGTTTAACGTCAGCCCGAACGACGTGCGGGTAGCCAATGCAGTGTTTGACAACAACAACTTTATGACCGCAGGTACTTTGCTGATGAACAACCGTTCACTGGCACAAACGCGTTGGCGCGAAACCGAGCAGTTAGTCGAAGACAGTAGTTTGCATTTGACCTATCGCCCAACCGATAAACTAAAATTAGAGTTTGATTATCAACATATTTCAGCAGAATACGATGTGGTCGATTACACCATCAATAACAGTTTTGAAAACAACGACCTGACCTTTGACATCAATGGCAGCAAGCCAATGGTCGATTTTATCGGGAAAAATCTGACGTCACCGTTAGCGCCGGCGCCATTTAGCGAGATGTACCTCAATTCAGCGATGGATAAAGAGGATGACACTGATGCCGAAGCCGATTCATTTGCTGTGGACGGCACTTATGATCTTGATCACAAATGGTTGACCTCATTTCAGTTCGGCGGTTATGCATCAACCAAAAAACAAATTAAACGTGATTCCTCCTGGAACTGGGGCGAAATGGCCAACGGCACTTGGCAGTCTTATGCAGATGGTGGTCAGCGCACAGCATATACCGGAACTGCGGCGGTGCCGGGACATCCGGAGCTGTATGAAACATACACTTTTAATGCGAACAATTTCCACGGCGGTGGTGTACTAAGCCGCAATCAAAGTATCTTATTTGCCAGAGTTGCCGATATTCGCAATTGGCAAGACTATCATCGCAATAACAAAAAAGCAGGTTTTGCTAGTTTTACTCAGTTACGTGACCGTGATTGTGTCACGCTGTCGGGTAAATGTGAGTTGGAAGGTGCTTATTTGCCCTCTGAGATTTCCAGTAGTAAAGAGGCGCGCCGGGAATTTTATACACAGCTTAACTTTGAAAATTCTGCATTGGTTTATCCAATTCGCGGCAATGTGGGTCTGCGTCATGTGAGTTGGCAGGTGGAGTCAGATGGTGCCACTCAGTTCCCAGAGCCCATTCCAGGTTGGAATGCAGCCAAGAGAGCGAACTATACCGCGGCGCAGTTGGTCTACCAAAATCATCTCAATACCGACCTCTTGCATGTCAAAGGAGATGCGTATACCAAGCTACTGCCCAGTTTTAACCTGAGCGTCGAGGTGCAGGACGACCAAATTATGCGCTTGGCCATTTCTGAGAATATCTTTTTACCGAGCTTTGAAAACTTTAGATATTTCCGGACTATTGTCGAATCGCATACTGAACCTCGTGGTCCAAATGGTGAAGCTTTGCCGTATGGGAACATTGGGTTTGATGGCGTGAGTGGAAATCCGCGGAACATCCAGCCCGAAGAAGCGTTGAGTATTGATGCGACGTACGAATGGTATATGTCCGAGAGCAACTCGTTAACTGTCAGTTTATTTCGCAAACAGTTGAAAAATCTGATCCGCAAACGCCTTTACACAGAAAATGTATTAAATGAACTGGCTAATGTCGCGATGCCGGTGAATTTCCAAACGGATACCAACGAAGGCTCCGGGACTTTACAAGGGTATGAGCTGTCTTATACCCAGTTTTTCACGGAGCTACCAGGCCTATGGTCTGGGCTTGGTGTGGCTGTGAACTACACCAATATTAAACAAAGTGATGTGGACGACAAAGTTGGTTTTGGGGTTGGCACTATCGGCGCCGGCGGACGTAACCGTTTCCGTGCGTTCAACAACTTGCCGTTACCTGGCTTTTCAGACGACACGTTAAACCTGACCGCCATGTACGAGAAAAACGATCTATCAGCGCGGCTGGCGTGGAACTGGCGATCAGATTATCTGTTAACCCGCCGTGATTCTGATTTGTTTGCACCCGTGATCGCGGAATCGACCGGTCAGTTGGATATGTCAGTGGGTTATCATTTAACACCAGCCATTAAAATTGGTTTGGAAGCAACCAATTTACTGGACGAGATCATCAAAACGAAGCTGATTTATAATCAGGCCGGTGCCACTACGCTGCGGAATCAGTTTAAAACCGACCGTAGATTAGGGGTGTATGTGAGTGCGAAGTTCTAATTTACACTGCGCAGACCTGACAGTTTAATGGTTCAGAAAATACCCGCCAGCACTTGCGACAGCTGTTGGCGGGTTGTTTTTTGAGGTGTCGGATATGCGATCTCAACACGCCCGAAACACTGAATTCGCGTCCAACCCTTGCAACAAGGCAGACAAATCCTCATCCTATACGGCAGTTTTCCTGTATCACCGAGTTTTGTGCCGATGTCTGACATTCAAACCCAAATTGACGCGCTACGTCAGCAGCTGAATTTGCATAGTTATCAGTATTATGTGCTGAATGAATCCAGCATTCCTGATGCCAGTTATGATGCGCTCTACCAACAATTACAGCAGCTGGAGCAAGCGCACCCAGCATTGATCACCGCGGATTCGCCAACGCAGCGGGTAGGGGCAAAACCACTGGAAAAATTTGGTCAGGTCGCGCATCAGATCCCGATGTTGTCGCTTGATAACGCTTTTGAAGATGCCGATTTTAGCGCTTTTTGCCAGAAGATGGCCGACAGACTGGATCAACAAACCGAGTTTTCGTTTTGTGCCGAACCGAAATTAGACGGTCTTGCGGTCAGTATTCGTTATGAACATGGCGTACTGATACAAGCGGCGACGCGGGGTGATGGTTTCACCGGCGAAGATATCACCAGTAATATTAAAACCATCCGCTGTATTCCGCTGGTACTGCACGGTCAGTTTCCGCCGGTACTCGAAGTGCGCGGCGAAGTATTTATGCCGCTGGCCGGTTTTGAAAACATGAATGACGCGGCCAAAACGCGTGGTGACAAAGTGTTCGCCAACCCTAGAAATGCCGCTGCCGGCAGTTTACGCCAGCTTGATCCGAAAATAACCGCCAGTCGGCCACTGAGCTTTTATGCCTATGCCGTTGGTGCGGTGGACGATCCGCAGCAATTGCTCAATGCCGCTAGCCACTATCAGCGTTTACAGCAACTAAAAAGCTGGGGTGTACCGGTCTGCCCGGAAATTAAGTTATGTCAGGGTGAAAGCGCCGCACTTGACTATCACAAGGCCATCCTGGCCAGACGTGCCGCCCTTGCTTATGAAATCGATGGCGTCGTACTGAAAGTTGATTCTTTGGCGCAACAGCTCGCGCTTGGCTTTGTCTCACGTGCGCCACGTTGGGCCATTGCCTTTAAGTTTCCGGCACAAGAGAAAACCACCCGTTTGCTCGACGTTGATTTTCAAGTGGGCCGCACGGGCTCTATTACCCCGGTCGCGCGGCTTGAGCCGGTATCGGTAGGTGGAGTCACTGTATCCAATGCAACCTTACACAATCAGGATGAAATCAACAGATTAGGTATTGAGATTGGCGATATCGTCATTGTGCGACGGGCTGGCGATGTGATCCCACAGATTGTTGCGGTGGTTCAGGAGCAACGTGCTGATACACGGCCTATTTTATTTCCGGTGCAGTGCCCAGTCTGTCAATCAGATGTCGAGCGTATTGAAGGTGAAGCGGTGAGCCGCTGCAGTGGCGGGCTCTATTGCGCGGCGCAGCGCAAAGAAGCTCTGAAACATTTTGTCGCTCGAAAAGCGCTTGATATTGAAGGCCTTGGCGATAAATTAATTGAACAGTTGGTTGACGAGCAACTGGTAAAAACGCCAGCCGATATTTTTAAATTGGATATGCCAGCTTTAGTCGGGTTGGAGCGAATGGGCGAAAAATCGGCGCTGAAGCTACTGCAAGCCATTGCTGGCGCTAAACAAACTACTTTACCGCGGTTTATTTATGCGCTGGGCATTCGGGATGTCGGTGAAGCGACCGCATTAAATCTGGCGCTGCATTTTCGCAGTCTGCCAGCACTGCAACAGGCGAGTTTGGAGCAGTTGTTGGCGGTGGCGGATGTTGGCACTGTGGTGGCGAGTCGCTTATTGCACTTTTTCCAGGACCAACATCAGCAGCAAGTCGTTGCTGAGTTGCTTGGTGTGGGTATGCAGTGGCCAGATATCGCGGCCAAAGCACAAACGGCACAACCGCTGGCTGGGCAAACTTTAGTTTTAACCGGCACTTTAACGGCGATGGGACGGGATGAAGCGAAAGGCAAGTTGCAGCAACTCGGTGCAAAAGTGGCAGGCTCGGTGTCGACAAAAACGTATGCCGTGATTGCGGGTGATAATGCAGGCTCTAAACTGGCAAAAGCCGAAGAGTTAGCGGTCGCGGTTTGGAGCGAGCAGCAGATGCTGGATTTGTTTACCGAACATGGTTTGTAAAGTGTCTGGCCGATTAAGTCGCACGCGCAGGGTAGGCTTGGCGCAACTTCTGGCGACACTTTTGCCCACACTGCTGACTAGGCGCTGCCTTTTTGTCCAGATCATCCGAGCGGGCCATGAGCGATAAAAACAAAACCGAGCGGGTAAAAATTTATCCAGACTTACCGCTGCTTGATCAGGATGGTTTACATCGGGTGCCGATCCGATTTTATTTGTTGCTACTGGTGCTGCTGCGTCCTTATTTGTGCTGGATAGTGACCTTAACTTTGCCAGCCGAGCAGCGCACTATGCTCAGTTATATTTATCCACATAGTAGTGATTTTGTCCGTGCCTGCCTGATTTGTTTGCCAGTATTACTCATTTTAGCGGCGCTGACGCAGCGGGTGCCTTATGATCAAAAGTTAAAGCGTGGGCGGGCAAAACGTTTTTGGTTTGGCATTTGGCGGCAGAGCCGTTGGTGGTTGTTATTGGTGTGTGCTGCCGATTTATACTGGACATTCAGCCACTTACCACCTTATGTCTCGGTCACTGCACCTTGGTTGCTGTTGGCGCCGCTGGTGTTAATGCTAGGTGTTAGCTGGTTGGCGAGAAGCCGACGTTTGCCGCTAATTTTTGCTGAGTGGCCAGAAGATAAATCAGCTTGAATGTGGCAGTAGCTCGGGGGGACAGTTTGATGAGTTTGCGGAACTGCCAGCAATTACAGCTGCGCTAAATGTTTTTGTTTAAGCTGTTCAAAGCGACGGCTTTGCTCTGAGTTCAATTTGCCTTTTTCAATAGTCTGCAGGCAAGATTGGATCAAGACTTGTCGTTGTGGTTGTGGACTGTTTTGTGGTGTGAGCAACACACTTTGTAGTAAATTCAGCGCAATGCCGGCATTTTTTGGTAACAACCGAAAAGCGTGCGCGAATGCAGCTTGCGCTGCTTGCCAATTGCCGTGCTGAAAATGCATGACGGCAATGTTGTTCAGTTCGCGTGGTGCTGTGGTCAGTTCTGCCCGCTCGCTGCGTTCCTGTTGCAGGTAGCTTTTTAAGTAAGGATCAGTTTGTTGTTGCTGACAAAACTCGCTGATCCGGTCAAACCACGTTTTTGATAATTGCGTAAGTCCAACTTCATGGAGCGCCTTAGCTTTGTCCAGCGCATCTTCAATATTATCGATATGCACCTCTTGATTATCGAGTTCTTCCAGCATTTTTTGTGCTTTATCTTTATGATCTTTAAGGTATTGTAACCTAGCTTGGATCACTAACTGTTGTTGTTTTAAGTCAGCATCAGGAAATTGATTACGTAAACTCGTCAGGCATTCCAGCGCTTGTTTACTCAGGCGATTTGTTTCACCATCTTCATCGACACTAACGGCAAAATCGATGCAGGCCCGAGCAAGGTTTAGATAGAGATCGGGTTGTTCGTACATCGAGAAGCGGGCGAACTTCAGCATATCGCGCGCCGTTTTATATTGGCGCTCGTAATCATGGTTCAGTCGGGATAATTGCAAAAGCTTTTGCTGGCGGTACAAATTACGCGGTGCCAGCTGTGTGGCTTGCTCCAAATGTTGCTGCGCGGCATTAAACTCATCGGCCTGAAATTCCTGCTCAGCGAGTTGCTCCAGCACAAACAATTTACTTTCACCACGCATTTCTAGCTGCCGCATTTGTGTCGTGGCAAGTTCAGTTTCACCATTACCGCAGAGTGCTTTTACCAAACCTATCCGTGCCCAACCAAAAGGTTGCACTGCTAACACGGACTGGAAAAATTGTTGTGCTTTATCAAAGTCTGCTAATTCCAGCAGTAGATCACCTTTGAATCGTAGTAACACCGGCACCAGTTTTGGTGTCTGACCTTGCGCTAACATCGAATCAATTTGTTGCAAAGCGCGATCGGGACGGCCATTTTCCAACCAGTGGTAAATGGGCCTTAACTCTAGTTTTCGTTTGAGCACCCGTTCAATACGCATTTGTAAATCGCGCATGGTATAAGGCTTGGCAAGGAATTCGTCAGGTTGTAATTCCAACACGCTATACACCAACGACGGATCGGTTTCGGCGCTAATAAAAATAAAACCAGTACTGAGCTTTTGCAAACGGCGGACTTTCAGCTCTTCGTAGAGCTGATAACCATCTTTGCCTTGTTGCAAATTGAAGGAGCAAATAATTAAATCGAACTGCCGCTCTTTGCACATGCTCAGTGCTGTTTGAGCTTTGTCGGTAAAATGAACCTGACTGTAACCAAGTTTTTCCAAGGTATATCGAAGGTAGTTTTGTGCCAGCGCCTGTTCGTCAATGATCAGGATTGTCATTTCTCGGCTGAGCGTCTGATCCATCGGTAGGCAAGCACATCGCAAAAGAAGGTATTGCTACTATAGCAGGGGCTAACTGCAGTTGAAACAGCGGCTTGTTGCACAATTGAATCGACGTTGCTTTTTTACCTTCTCGATGGTGAAGGTTACATTGTGTCTGAGGAATATTGGGTAGATAAGTGACGACCAACAAGCAGCATTCAAAAATATGCTTAGACTTTTCGCAAAGAGGACAGGAATAAAATTGAATGAATAACGGAGCTAACAAAATTTGGTGGATTGTACTGGGCTCGAACCAGTGACCCTCGCCTTGTAAGGG
>JBBKWN010000166.1:0-8137 GCA_037968955.1 Rheinheimera sp.
GATTAGAGCGCTGGCAGCTGCAACAGCGGTTGCAGCAAAAAATTAGTAAAGCAATCACGCTTGGCAAAGCGTGGCAGCCAGTGTTAAGCCAAGAGTTATCGCTGATCGCGGCCGAAGGATTATTGCCGGTCGCGTCGGCGGCCACGTTATTAGCACAGCAATTTACTCAGCTGCTATCGCCGCAGGCCGAACAATTGCAGCAATTGGTGAGTCAATATGGGGCGCCACTGACACAACCGCTGTGGTGTGAATTTTCCTCTGGCGCGCAGCAGGCCGGGGATTGGTTACGTGAACTGCGACCGTTATCGGTGGCTGATTGTCAAAGCGCGACGTCTGATGCGCTGCCTACAGCAAGTTTTGTGCAGTTGCATTGGCTGGTCGGTGCTTTGTATAAAGACAAACAGCTCGATTATCGACAATTGCTCAAACCCTATCTGCAACAATTGCTGGCGGCAGCAAGTGGCGTGGTGCTGCAAACAGAGATTATTGCCGTTGATGGTTTGCTGACGTTACCGCCTTGTACTCGCGGATTGGCGCAAACGCAGCTGCAGCAGTTATTTAAGTGGCTAGATGAAAGTTTATGTCGGCCGCTACCGGTTGAGTTAGGCTGCGCCAGATTGTTATTGCAGGCCGAGATGGCGCCGGGCAGTGAGCTGGCGGATAAACTACAAAGTCAGCTGGAAAAACGTTATCAGGGGGACGGTTTTAGCCAAGGTGTGCTGTCGCGTAACCCTTATTTAGCAAGAGCATTTCCGGATTTTTCGGCATTATGGGCGCAAGGTGAACTGGTGTCGGTATCGCTGGGGTTATATCAAGGGTTGAGCGACTACCTGCAAGTGGCTGGTATTGCGGAGCGGCAATAATATGCACCAAGGCAGGAGTGTCCACTAATGCAAAAATTAGACTTATTACAGCTACCACTGCAGGGCAATGCGTTAATTGAAGCCAGCGCCGGCACCGGTAAAACCTACACTATTGCCGCTTTGTATTTACGGGCGGTGCTGGGGCATGGCGGGCAAGCGCCATTATTGCCACCGCAAATTTTGGTGGTGACCTTCACCGAAGCCGCCACCGGTGAGCTGACCGAGCGTATTCGGCAGCGCTTAAGTAGCGGCGCTCGATTTTTTCGGGCGGCATTTGCTGCTGATACCAATACCACCGATATACATACCCCAGATACTGAGACTAGCACTAAAAATCTTGGCGATGCCATTGCGACCGCTGATCCGGTGTTGCAACAACTGGCAGCCGCTTTTCCTAAAGCACAATGGCCCCATTGCGCCATGCAACTAGAGCTGGCGGCGCAGTGGATGGATGAAGCGGCCATCTCCACCATTCATGGTTGGTGCAACCGGATGTTGTCCGAGCATGCCTTTGATAGTGGCAGCCGCTTTGAAGAAGAGCTCAGCACCGATCAATCCGAACTGATGAGCCAAGTGGTCGAAGATTACTGGCGCTGTTACGTCTATCCGCTGCCTGTGGATGCCTTGCTGCGCTGGCAACGCAGCTTTTCACAGCCCATCGCCCTGCAACAAGCTTTGCAAGCGGTGTGGCGTGAGCAGCCGCTGCCGGTCAGTGCCGAGCCTGCAACGTTAATTCAGGCTGAGCAGCAACAGCGCCAGCAGCAACTTGCCAAGTTAAAAGCGCCGTGGCCAGCCTGGGTGGCGGAACTTGCGGTGTTGATTGAACAAGCGCGCAGCGAAAAACGCCTTAATGGCAGCAAAATGCGTACGGACTATGTACAAAAATGGCTCGATGGCATTTTGCGCTTCGCCACAGATCCGCTCGCTGACACGCTAGACATCGGCGCGGGCAGCAGCCGGTTAACGCCTGAAGGAATGGCTGATGCCTGTAAAGGCGAGCCGCTGCAGCATCCGGCTTTTGCCGCGATGGCCGATTTAGTTGCCGCCTTGGCGCAGCTGAGTGATTGCAGTGAAGACCTACGCCAGCATGCACTGCACTGGTGTCAACTGCGCTTTGCCGATAGCCAGCGCCAATTGGGCTGTTTTGGCTTTGACGATATGCTGGACCGTTTACATCATGCGCTACAAGGCGAGCGCGGCGACGTATTGGCGGAGCGGATCCGCAGTCAGTTTCCGCTGGCGCTAATTGATGAATTTCAAGACACCGATCCTATTCAATATGGTATTTTTCAGCAGATTTACCCCTTAGCCACACCCCGTACCGATTGTGGTTTATTGCTGATTGGCGATCCAAAACAAGCGATTTATGCCTTTCGCGGCGCCGATATTTATACCTATTTGCAAGCCAAACAAGCGACGCAGCCGCGCCACTATTCATTGGATACCAACTTTCGTTCAACCACCGCCATGGTTGAAACGGTCAATTTATTGTTTTTAAAAGCCGAGCAACGTGAAACGGGCTGTGGCGCATTTTTATTTCGCCAACAGCAGAATTTGGTGCAGTTTGAAGCGGTAACAGCAAAAGGTCGCGCTGAGCAATTTGTCCGTCACGGTGCGCCGATGCCGGCTTTGGATTTGGTTTATCTGGATGATTCAGAAAAAATCGTCAGCAAAGCGGCCTATTTTGAGGCAATGGCGGGGCACTGCGCAGCCCACATTAGCGAGCTGTTGCAAGAAGGCGCTGCGATGCAAACCGGTTTTTTGCCAGCTGCTAGCGCTGACGCCACCGAATTGCTGCCGTTACAACCGGCTGATATTGCGGTGCTGGTGAATAATCAACAAGAGGCGGCAGCTATTCGCAGCGCCTTGGCGCGCTTGGGCGTGCGCTCGGTGTATTTATCCGATCGCGGCTCGGTGTTTAATACCGCTATCGCTGATGATTTATTGTTATGGCTGGAAGCTTGTGCCGATCCGTTAAACGAGCAAAAAGTCCGCTCGGCGCTGGCCAGTCAAAGTTTGGGGTGGAGCTACTCGCAACTAGCCCGTTTGCAACAAGACGAATGGTTTTTTGAAGATTGGTTAGACCGTTTTACAAGCTTTGCCAAAATCTGGCAGCAGCAAGGTGTATTGCCGTTAGTGCGCCAATTATTGTTGGAGTTTCAGTTAGTACAAACTTTCGCTGCCCGTATCGATGGTGAGCGACAATTGACTGATTTACTGCATTTGGCCGAATTATTACAGCAAGTCAGTCGTACTTTAGAAGGTGAGCTGGCCTTGCTGCGTTACTTTAAAGAGCACTTAGCCGGCGAGCAGCAGCTCGATGCCGATCAGCTAAAATTGCGCCTCGAAAGTGATGAAGCGCTGGTGCGGGTAGTGACTATCCATAAGTCAAAAGGACTGGAGTACCCACTGGTATTTTTGCCGTTTATTGCGGCGGCCAGAGCGCTTGATGCTGCCAAATTACCTTATCGCTACCATGACGAAGCGCAACAATTACAACTGTGTTATCAAAAAGATGAAGCGATTTTTGCCAAAGCAGAATTCGAGCGTTTAGGCGAAGATTTACGCAAATTGTATGTGGCGCTAACCCGCTCGCGGCATTATTGCTACCTTGGACTGGCGCCGCAAAAAGAACAATCAGCCATTGGTTATCTATTAAGTGACAGTGGCCTGTTGGCTCCGACCGAAGTCGCCGCGCGTTTGGCACTGTTGCAATATCCGCAACCGCATCCGGCGCTCTCTATCCGTCCATGGCAACCGCCCGCAAGTCCGTTAACTCCGGCCTCGATTATGCCCGCTGCAGCACCCTCTTATGCCTCGGCTGCGCCGTTACGCAGTTATGCCCAAATGCCACCGCGCGCGCGATATCAATGGTGGGCTGCCAGTTACAGTGCGTTAGCTGCCGGCGCCGGCGAGGGGAAAGTGGCGCCAGATGGTGCTGTTGTGCCAAGCAGCGATTGGGGCGGTACTGAGCTTGCAAAAAATACCGAAATCTATCAAGAATTAAAGTCAGAAGGTTCGCTGCGATCTGGTTTTATGGCTGACGCTGATTTGCCTATTGCCAATCCTGCCACGGTTGACCACTACCCGGTTGAGCACTACGCGGTTATAAACAGCGAAAGCGCAGGTGCACCTGCTATTGCGTCGGAACACACTTCACTTGTGACCACCCCATCGCAGGATATCAGCCAGCTTTATGTCCGAGGCGCGACCGCCGGCACATTTTTACATGACACTTTACAATGGGCCGCCGAAACCGGTTTTGCCACAGTGTTAGAGCAACCTGGATTACTGCAAAATTATCTCGTGACACATTGTCAGCAGCAACATTGGTTGTACCAAGAGAGTGCTAGCCCCGGCTGGCAACGCCGGTTATTGGTGACGGATGCACAAGAGCTTCCAAGCTTCAATAGCGCCGAGCAAGCGGTTGAACCTTTGTGGCAATGGTTATTGGTGCTTATACAAAGTCGCTGGTTGTGTGATGGTGTGCCAATCTCACTTGGCAGCCTTGCAATGTATAAAGCCGAACTAGAATTCTGGTTTGCCGCCAGCGAGGTGCAGACCCGTGCCATCGATGCCTTGCTGCAACAATGGTTATGGCCGTCGCAAGCGCGCCCAGCGCTGCACGCCAGAACCGTCAACGGCATGCTCAAAGGGTTTATCGATTTAACCTTCGCAGTGGATGGTCGTTATCATGTACTTGATTATAAAAGTAACTTTATTGAAAGTGCGCATTACACGACCGAGAGTCTGAGCCAAATTATGCTTGATAAACGTTACGATTTGCAGGCAGCTTTATATGCGCTGGCGCTGCATCGATTATTGCGCAGCCGGCTGCCAGACTATGACATTACCCAACACTTAGGTAGCGCTTGGTATTGGTTTGTGCGCGGTTGTCCGGTGTCTGAACGTTCAGAGTTTGAGTCTCCTACACAGCCTGCTGAGTTACTTCCAGCACGTCCTCCTGCATTACCTCGAGCACTACCTGCTGCCGAGACCACACCTCTTGGGATGTTGCAGTTGGTGGTGCCTTCGCAGCTGGTGTTGGCGCTGGATGCGTTATTTGCCGGCCGTAAAACCAGTGCGCTGGTGGAGATGTTATGACGAATAATCAAATTGCATTGCCCACGCCAGCGGTTTTGGCAAAGTCTGCTGCGGTGAATACCATAGGTTCACCGAACTTGCTCAGTACACTACAACGCTGGCAGCAGCTGGGCTTACTACGGCCATTGGATGTGGCATTGGTGCAGATGTTACAGCATGCCAACTCAAACAATGATGCGACAACCGCCGAGCTGCCGGATGCATTTTGGCTTTGGCTGGCATTGGCGAGCAGCCAGCTGGCACAAGGCCATCTGTGTCTGGATTTAGCGCAGGCGGTTGCCAAACCTGATAGTTTACAAAGTGCCGCTCAGCGCAGTAGAGCGAGTAGCGACGCCTTACACAGTTTTGTGCAGCAACAACCATTCGCCGAAGTGCTGATTTTATTGGCGCAAGGCAGTGCTTTCGTGCAAAGCATCGCTGCTGTGGATAGCAAGTTGATGGTCGGTGAGTGCGGTGCCGCCGGGAAAAACACCCCATTTGTGCTGAGCGACAACCGTTTGTATTTACGACGTTATTGGCAGTATGAGCAGCACATAGCAACTTTTATTAATCAAAGCAGTCAGTTAACGACGCTACTGCGACAACAGTTTCCGACCCAGCAAGTGCAAAGCTGGCTGGCGCAGTTATTTGACTCACCGTCGTCGTTATCGTTGCCATCTGCAATCGACTGGGTTGATTACCAGAAGCTCGCTTGTGCGATGGCGGTCAGTAGCCGCTTTGCCGTGATCACCGGCGGCCCAGGCACCGGCAAAACCACTACTGTGGTGAAATTATTATTGTTGCTACAGCAAATACAACTGCAGCAAGGGGGCTCCAGCCATCGGCCGTTGACCATTCGTTTAGCGGCGCCAACCGGCAAAGCGGCGGCGCGTTTGAGCTTGTCAGTGACGCAGGCGCTACAAAAATTGGTGCCGAGTCTCGGCTGGGATGATGCCGTCACCCAGAGTATTCCGACGGTAGCGCAGACTTTACATCGACTGCTCGGTAGTGGGCCGGATCGGGCACAATTTCGCTTTCATCAAGACTTTCCGCTACCACTGGATGTGTTAGTGGTGGATGAAGCATCGATGGTTGATGTGGCGATGTTCGCAGCGATGCTGCAGGCGCTGCCGCCTTCTGCCCGGCTTATTTTGCTCGGCGATAAAGATCAGCTGGCTTCGGTAGAAGCCGGTGCGGTGATGGCCGAACTGTGCCGTGATGCGCAGCTGGGTGGCTATAGCCAGCAGACTGCCGACTGGTTATTGCAATTGACCGGTCAAAAGGTGCCGGACGAACTGCTCAGTCAACAGCCACAACAGTTGGAGCAACAGCTGGTGATGCTGCGCACTAGCCATCGTTTTGGCGCCGAGAGTGGCATCGGCCAGCTGGCCGCAGCGGTCAACGCAGGCGATGCGGTTGCAGCGGTTGAGATTATGCGCCAGCCACCGCCAGACGTACGCTGGTTACGATTAAGTCCAGAGAGTGCCGAATTTAGTTTTTTAATGCAGCATGGCCATTCGGAACAGCCGCTGGCGGCGGGTTTTGCTGCTTATTTAGCGCTGCTACACACACCACCGAGGGCAGGTAGCAGTGATGATGATTATGATCGCTGGGCGTTAGCCATCCTGCAGGCTTTTGCTGGTTTTCAGGTGCTGGCTGCTGTGCGTCAGGGCAAGTTTGGTGTTGAACAGCTTAATGTCCGAATTGCGGCGTTGCTCGCGCGGCAGCACCTTATTCCTCGCACGGAAGGCTGGTACCCGGGGCGGCCGGTGATGGTGGTGCAAAATGATTACAGCACGGGCTTGATGAATGGCGATGTTGGTATTTGTTTGCCTAGGTTCGAGACCAAAAATGGCGAGCCCCAACTACGGGTGGTGTTTGTGTCGGCGGATCACCAAGTACCGGTCCGCTGGTTGTTACCTAGCCGGCTACCCCAAGTGGAAACCGTGTTTGCGATGACGGTACATAAATCTCAAGGTTCTGAATTTGACCATGTGTTGTTGGTGTTGCCGGAGCAAGGCAGCGCGCTATTAAGCCGTGAGCTGATTTACACCGGCATCACCCGCGCCGCGAAACAATTTAGTTTGTTATGCGCCGATGACAAGGTGTTGAAACAAGCCGTGAGCCAGCGAACCGAGCGCAGCGGCGGTTTACGGTTAGCTTCACGTTAATTTGACTGAGCTTAGGCAAACTTGACATGCCCACAGCCGTCAGCTCTGCTAGTGGGATCAGTGCCAGCCGATGCATACCGTCGGTGATGCTTGCCAATTAGCTGGATGGCAAGTGGCAAAGTTCAGGCAACAACGAATTGGCTGCTTGCTGCTCCAACCAACGGGTAAAAAGTGTAATCGCATGGCGTTGCAAACTATCCTGCCGAAAATGGATTTGATACTGGCCCCAGGGCAACAAGTAGCGCCAGTCCGTTACCGCATGCAATAAACCCAATCTGATAGCATCACCGGCAATAAAGCTGTTGCTCAGCGCCAAGCCACTGCCAGAGCTGACTGCTTTGGTCGCGAGCAGCGCCAAACTGACCTGATACATTTCGCTTTTAACGGGTTCCCGTAGCTGTAGTTGTTGGCGCCATAATTGCCAGTCTTCACCTTGCTCTGAACTATAAAGCGGAAAATCAAACACTGACGCCGGATTTGCTAAATCAAGTTTGGCATATTGTGCCGGTGCACAAACTGGAAACCACCACTCGGTCCGCAGCCTTTTGGCAACAAAACCCTCCGGCGTTGGCCAGGTGCCAATAATCACGTCGACTTGGGCCGGTTGTAGGCTATCGGCGCTCGATTCCATATGCAATAACGTGGCGATATCCGGATATTGTTGTTGAAACAGCGGCAACCTGGGTGCTAACCATTCCACGGCGATGGACGTTTGCGCGACAATTCGCAGCGGTTGGCTGTTACTTTTGGTCAAATGATGACTGACCGAATGCAGCCGGAAAAAACAGTCGCCAACCACCGTATATAAAGTGGCGCCGGCCTCGGTCAGCTGCAAAGGTTTGGTTTGGCGCAGCAGCAAACTACTGCCAATAAAGTCTTCCAAGTTTTTGATTTGATGGCTGATAGCGCTTTGACTGACACAAAGCTCAGCCGCTGCTTTACTAAAGCTTTTTAAACGGGCGGTCGCTTCAAAAGCTTGCAGCGCTTTTAATGGCGGCAAACGTGGTGGTTGCATTAAAC
>JBBKWN010000167.1:0-17128 GCA_037968955.1 Rheinheimera sp.
ATTATTTCATTTGTACCCGTGCCTTTTTATTGGAACCCACTGCCCGAACAGGCCTGGTGGGCTTTTGCCGGTATGGGGGTGTTAGCCGCGGTAGGCCAAATGGCGATGACCAAAGCTTACTCGCTGGCACCGGCCAGTGATATCGGCATGTGGACTTACAGCAGCATTATATTTGCCGGTTTGTTTGGCTATTTGTTCTGGCAAGAGCCGGTCACCATGGCTTGGTTTGCCGGCGTCATCATTATCTTTTACGCCGGTTATATTACCAGCCGGCAGCGCTTACTTTAGAGCTGGCTGGTGAAGAACGGGTTGCTAGCGTCACAAGCAACCCGTCATTCTATACACTACGGGTGGCGCTAGCCGGTGCAATGGCGGCAGCTTTTTGTGCCGGATAAAATACCGCCAGCTGCCCCACCAGATAAAGTGCCACCACGGCGTACAGCAACAACTGTGGCGGTAGCGGTGTCATGTCAAACTTACTAACCAGCCAAATATTCAAGCCAATTGCCGCGGCAATACCAATCACCATCCCTAACGAACTGATCAAAAAGTTTTCCACCATAAAATAACGCATCACTTGCAGCTGAGTCGCGCCCAATGCCCGGCGGGTACCAATCTGACGGCGGCGACGGTTAATGCTAAACATCGCCAAGCCAACAATGCCAAAAGCGGTAATTAAAGTGAGGATCACAATAACCAGCAGCAAAATTTTATTGAGCGCATTGTGGCTGCGATAGCTGTTTTTTCGGGTGTCTTCTAAGCTGGTGACACTGCGGATAATCCGGTTTTTGTTCGATTCAGCCAAGGCTTTTTCAATCAATGGCATCAGCTCGTCACGCCGGCCAGGTTCAGTGCGAATGATGTAACGACTATTCCGGCCTTCCATTTGATAAGGCACTAACATACTGCGCTCGACACCATTCCAGCCATTCCATGGTGCTTGTAATGTTTTTACAATGCCACTAATTTGCACCGTTTCATGCTGGTTGATGTAAACAGTTTTACCCAGCGCGCTCTGATAAGCACCAGGGTACAGCGCTTCTGCCATTGCCTGGCTGACAATGGCCCGTGCCGGCCAGTTTACCGCCGCTGAGGGGCGCCATTCGATATCGGTTGATTGAAAGTTTTCACCCGCAATCAGCTCCAGTCCCAGGGTATTAATACCATGGTCATCGACCATATACACCGCCAGCCCAATACTGGTTTCGCCCTCGCCCGCTTTGTGTTGCAGCCCCATCGACCAACCGCCCCCACTCAGTGGAATGGCATTAATTTGCGTGGCATCAACCACACCAGGTGTGCCTCGGATCAGCCGTAAATCATCGGCTAATGCCGCCTGATGGTTGTAGTTCTGACCAAAGACGGTATTGCTTAAATAAAACAGATTCGCCTCATCCAGACCACTTGGCCTGGCCATTTGTGTGCTGCGCTGCTGCATCATAAAAATGGCGTTCACCATAATGCTTAAGGTCAATGCAATTTGCAGTGCAATCAGAATTGCACCGGTTTTCTGCCGTAGTAAAGCTCTAAAAATTGGGCCCAGTTCATACATGACAAACTCCTTATTGGCTTTTCAGCTGTTGTGACGGTTGCACAGTGCAAGCGCGCCAAGTTGGGTATAAACCCGCCAGTAAACTCGACACCAGTGCGAGCAACATGGCCAGAGCCACCATCGCCCCATCGAGCTGCGCCAATCCTTTCATTTCATCGCCATAGAGCAACTGCACACCTTGCAAACCAAGCCAGGCGAAGACCAGCCCTAGCACACCACCGGCAATACCGATACAACCCGCTTCGGTCAAATACTGGGCAAATAAGTCCCGCCGACTGGCACCCAGCGCTTGGCGCAAGCCAATTTGTGGGGCTTTGCTTAAAAATTTCGCCAGCAGCAAACCTATGGTATTAAGCAGACACACCAGCAAAAACATCAACGACATCACCATCATCAGGCTGGCGTCTTGCGCCACCACCTGCTGATTCTCCATCCACTGCATTACATCGCTTAGCCGATTATTCTGCGGCCGCTCGAAGCGTCCTAATTTTTTCTGCTCGCTGACATAAGCATTCAAAAAGGCTAAATAGTCCTGCTTTTCAGCATCAGTGCGCAGCTCCGCCCAAAATTGCGTCCACACACATTCTGAATTCAAAAATGCTTGAAAACCCTCACCGCTCGGCTTCCAACAATTGGTATTCCCATTGCGGCCAATTTTTTCTTGCGTCAACAAACTAAAAGGCACAAATAGCTCTTCGGCATCGTCAAAAGCGCCGGTGGTGACGTCATAAAACCGGGGCCGCGGTTGCCAGTGGCTAATAACACCGACCACTTGATAATAATCACCGGCCAGCTTTACTTTTTCGCCCACCGAATCACGGCCACCAAATAGCCGCTCGTTTAAGCTTTGGCTGAGCACCACCACTTGCTGCATTGACTCGTCGGCGGCGCGATCCCAGCTACTGCCGTATAAAAAAGGCACTTCAAACATGGCAAAAAAATCTGCCGAATTGGCACGGCCTGACACTTGAAACGGCAAGCTATCTTTACCGGTCGGTTCGACCACTGTGCTCATTTGCGCCTGCACCACCTGACGATAGGCTTTGTTTGCCGCCCAAAGCGCAGTCGCATCACGATAGGTCAGTTGATCCGGCGGATCACCGTTGTCGTTGGCCGGTTCATGCGCGGCCCAACTATCCAGTTGTACGTAAAACAGCTGTTCACTCTTGGTCGGGATTGGGTTGGCAGACATCAGGTAGTTGACGGTGACTGTGGTCATCGCCGCACCAATGCCAAGGCCGATGGCTAACACCATCAGCAGGCTTAAACCATAACTTTGTCGAATGCTCAGCCAGGCTAAGCGCAAATAGTAGCTAAACATCATCAGACTCCCGCGACTTTAGCGCCGGTGTCGGCAGCTGACAGCGGCACCGCATGCAACACTTCTCGCAGCGGCTCTTGCACAGGCAAATGCAGCGCCGACGATAGCTCTGACACTCGGCCATCTTTAATCAGAATTTGCCGTTTGGCACGCTGCGCCAAACCATGGTCGTGCGTCACCATAATGATGGTGGTGCCCTGACGATTAATATCTTCCAGCAGCGCCATCACACTTTGCGCCATTTGGCTATCGAGGTTACCGGTCGGTTCATCCGCCAACAAAAAGCGCGGGCTGGTGGCAAGGGCTCGGGCAATCGCCACCCGTTGCTGCTGACCACCGGACAGCTGGCTTGGTAAATGTTTCATTCTTGAGGCCAGCCCCACCAGCTCCAGCTGCTCTTCAATACGACGTTTACGCTCCTTGGCATCAAAGCCCCGATAACGCAGCGGCACATCGACATTGTCAAATAAGTTCAGCTCAGGAATTAAATTAAAGCCTTGAAAAATAAAACCAATTTTCTGATTACGCATTTTTGAGCGCTGGTTATCGGTCAGCTTGTTTACATCTTCGCCATCGAGCAAAAACAAACCAGAATTTGCCACTTCCAATAATCCGGCAATATTTAAAAATGTGGTTTTACCAGAACCAGACGGCCCGGTCACACTGACAAAATCACCTTCATCCACCGCTAAATCAACCTCGCGCAAAGCATGGGTTGATACTTCACCGGTATGGAAAACTTTTCCTAACTGTTTCATTAACAACATAAAATATCCTTTAAGACGGCCAAGCCGCTGTTATTGATTAAGCTGAATTTGTTGGGCGCCATTAAACATATCGGTGCCGGAGATAATAATTTGGTCGCCAGCGTTTAAGCCGCTGAGCACTTCAACCGCAGCGAGGCTACGAGCGCCGATCGCAATAGGCGTTTTCACCGCCATGCCGTTTTGCACTTTGTAAGCAAACTGGCCATTAGAACTTTCCAGAAACTGTCCGCGCGCCACTTGCAGTACGCCGTCGCGCTGCTCCAGTAAAATGCGACTCGCTAGGCGCTGGTTTTGCCGCAAACCAGCGGGCGTATCCTTTTCAAAGCGCACGCGACCGGTAACCTGATTGTCGACAATTTCCGGCGACACGCTGACCAAGCGTGCTGGATAAACTTGCCGATCAAGAGTAATGTCAGCCGACATGCCGATGGCTAAGTCGTCAGCGTAATTTTCGGGGATCGCAATTTCGACTTCGAATTGACTCAAATCAACCACCGACAACAGCAACTGATTTTTAATTAAATAGGTTTTATTTTCCGTCGCCAGATTCCCAATCACACCATCGACCGGCGATTGCACTTGCAGCGCCGCCACTTGCCGGCTTAAATCTGCCACCAATAAAGTTTGGCGTTGTAATTCTTGAGTGAGCGCGGTTGATTCAAACTCGAGGCTTTCTTTATTGAGCACCGCATCTTTGACCGCATGCACATGTTGCAACGAGGCATTGTGTAAATCATCGGTGGCTTTTTCATAATCAATCTGACTGATGGCTTTCACACTAAAACCTTGTTCAGCGCGACGCTTTTCGCGCTGGGCAGTAATTAACGCCACATTGGCCAAGTCGACGGCTTTTTGATCGATCAATTGTTGTTTGCGCGACTGAATTTTCTGCCGCTCTAGACCGGTGCTCAAACTATTTAAACTGGCCTGCTCTTGCTGCAGTTTGCTATCGAGCTCTGGGCTATCAATGGCTGCGATCACGTCGCCCTTTTTCACTTCAGTACCGGCTTCTGCAAAAAAGCTGACCGTGCCTTCGGCTGGGGCATATAGTTTGGGACTGACAGCGGCCACCACCTTACCTTGCACCGAAACATCACGAATAAATGGCGCGGTTTTGACACTATCCAGCCGCACTCGCGACAACGACACCGACATATCCGATTGCTGCCAACGGCTCATCGCCGGTAGCAACTGCCAAAGCAGCAACACCACAACGGCTAACACACTGACAATCATCATTAATTTCTTCGATTTTTGTGGTGCGGTATCCCGAATTTCATCCTGAGCACTTGGCTCATCAATTTTTATAGTCACAGTGCTTCTCCAATTCGCTACTGCAAACTCTGTCGGAATAGAGTTAGAAATGGTTGGGTGAAAACTAAAATAAATTGCGCCGCATGCCAGCAAGCCATGTGATTAACTCAATTAAATAATTGAAATCGTTAATGAAATAATTAATCGGGGGTTTTAAAGCAGATAAAAAAATCCCCAATCACAACAAATGCATGATCAGGGATTGGGAAGTTGATGCCATCATCGACACACCAAGCAACAATTAAGGTTTTTAAGGTTTTCGCCAAACCACGCTGCAAGGCCTAGGGCTGCTGGTGTCACTGAAGTACGTCCAATCAGTGTAGTTGAGGAAATTCGGGACGCTAGAGAAAAAATTCATCTACCTACAAAAAACAACACACCGAATACTTACGCCAAAGCCGCTAAAAGCACTCTGGCTATGGCACTTCAGCTATGGCTCGGGTAAAATGCCAGCCCTTTTGTCGTTGACGACTTGATACAGGCCAGAAATCACCATGAGCAAAAAGCTGCACATTAAAACCTGGGGCTGCCAAATGAATGAATACGATTCATCAAAAATGGCAGGCTTGTTGGACGCCACTCATGGCTATACCCTGACTGAAAATGCCGAAGATGCTGACGTCATTTTGCTAAACACGTGCTCTATCCGCGAAAAAGCACAAGAAAAAGTGTTTCACCAATTAGGCCGCTGGCGGCCACTTAAAAAGAAAAACCCGAATTTAATCATTGGCGTCGGTGGCTGTGTTGCTTCACAAGAAGGCGCGGCTATTCGCGAACGTGCGCCTTATGTCGATATTATCTTTGGCCCACAGACACTGCACCGCTTGCCAGAAATGATCAACTCAGTCCAAGGCGACCGCTCGCCGGTAGTCGATGTTTCTTTCCCAGAAATCGAAAAATTTGACCGCCTGCCAGAGCCAAAAGCAGACGGCCCGACGGCCTTTGTTTCGATCATGGAAGGCTGTTCTAAATATTGTACTTTCTGTGTGGTGCCTTATACCCGTGGCGAAGAAGTTAGCCGCCCACTGGATGATGTGTTATTAGAAATAGCGCAATTGGCCGAGCAAGGCGTGCGTGAAGTAAATTTATTAGGCCAAAACGTCAACGCCTATCGCGGTGACACTCATGACGGCCAAATTTGCCATTTTTCGGAATTGTTACGCTTAGTCGCTGCCATTGATGGCATTGACCGTATTCGTTACACAACTTCGCATCCTGTTGAATTTACTGACGATATTATTGAAGTATACCGTGATATTCCAGAGCTGGTTGATCACTTGCATTTACCAGTGCAATCGGGCTCTGATCGCATTCTGACACTGATGAAACGTAACCACACCGCGCTTGAATACAAAGCGCAAATTCGCAAACTAAAAAAAATCCGGCCGAATTTAAGTATGTCGTCTGATTTTATTATTGGTTTTCCAGGCGAAACAGCAGAAGATTTTGCCCAGACCATGGATTTAATTGCCAATATTGGTTTTGATATGAGCTTTAGCTTCATCTATAGCGCACGCCCTGGCACGCCGGCGGCGGACTTACCCGATGACGTGACTGAAGATGAAAAAAAGCAGCGCCTGTACATTCTACAAGACCGGATTAACCAACAATCACTGCAAATTGCTCGCGGTATGCTCGGCACCGAGCAACGGGTGTTGGTGGAAGGGCCGTCGAAAAAAGACTTGATGGAACTGACCGGTCGTACTGAAAATAATCGGGTGGTGAATTTTGAAGGCACGCCTGATATGATTGGCGGCTTCGTTGATATTAAAGTCACCGATGTATTTACTAACTCTTTGAAAGGTGTGGTTATTCGTACCGAAAAAGAAATGGATTTACGCCGGGAAATTTCACCGCAACAAATTCTGGCACGCCAGCCAAAAGTAGATCCGCTTGGGGTTCAAAGGTTTCAGCCCTAAGTTCAACTAAATTTATACCCAAAAGCATTGGCGTTGCAGCACGGCCACGGTGGATACCGCCACAAGTGAACGCGACTGGAACGCCAGTCCGCCCCAGAGCATAGCTGTCTATGCGATTGGGTCGCACTGGCGCACCAGCGAGAGAGCGCCGGCAACAAAGCTGCAGCGGCAAGGATGACGGGTATATCGTTAACCAGAGAATAGGCCACTTGGACAACCCAATCAGCAGTATCGAATTTAAAGTTGAACCCACCGACCACCAACGGTTATCGCTGTTATGTGGCCCTTTTGATGACCATATCCGCCAGATTGAACGGCATTTTCGCGTACAACTGAGTTTTCGGGATGACAAGTTCCGACTGCTTGGGTTGACCGAACAATTGCCTTTGGTGCAAAAGCTGGTCGAAGATCTCTACGCTGAAACGCTCAATCCTGCCGGAAAAATGGTGCCGTTAACTGCCGAGCAAGTGCATCTGGCGATGAGTGGCATTGCGCATCCGGCGACGCTAATCCAAGTGGATGAGCAGGTGCAGGAAATCAGCATCAAGACCAAAAAAGGCATGGTCAAAGGCCGCAATCCAAATCAAAGCCGTTATGTCGCCAACATTTTGCGCCATGATGTGACGTTTGGCATTGGCCCTGCCGGTACCGGTAAAACTTATTTAGCCGTCGCCTGCGCCGTTGATGCGCTGGAAAAAAATCAGGTACGTCGTATTGTACTGACCCGTCCAGCGGTTGAAGCTGGCGAAAAACTTGGTTTTTTGCCAGGTGATTTAGCCCAAAAAGTCGACCCTTATCTGCGGCCTTTATACGATGCCTTATTCGATATGTTGGGCTTTGACAAGGTCGAAAAGTATCTTGAAAAAGGCACCATTGAAATTGCGCCACTGGCTTATATGCGTGGCCGTACCTTAAGCGATGCCTTTATTATTCTGGATGAAAGTCAAAATACCACGGTTGAACAGATGAAAATGTTCTTAACGCGGATTGGCTTTAACTCCAAAGCGGTCATTACCGGTGATGTGACGCAGGTTGATTTGCCGCGTGGCACTTATTCTGGCTTAAAACACGCAATTGATGTGCTGTCCGAAGTTGATGCGCTGAGCTTTAACTATTTTGTCGCCAAAGACGTGGTGCGCCACCCGGTGGTGCAAAAAATTGTCATCGCCTACGAAGCCTTTGAAGCGGCAGCTGCCGCCCAAAAGCAAGCGGAAAAAGAGGCTGCTTTGCAGGCTTTGGCGTTACAGTCAAATGCCAGTGCTGTGTCACAGACCAACGAACCAAAAGCGAGTAGCCGTCGTAAAACGGTCACAAAATCTGCGGATACTAATACGCCATGAACATTATTCTCGATTTACAACTGGCATCGACCGCCAGCAATTTGCCAACTGAAGCACAGATCCAACAATGGTTAAACGCGGCCGTGTCGCCGTTTCAAGCGGAAGCCGAAGTGACAGTGCGGATCGTCGATGAAACCGAAAGCCAACAGCTAAACTTTGATTATCGAGAAAAAGACCAACCCACCAATGTATTGAGCTTTCCGTTTCAATGCCCGCCAGGCATTGAATTACCACTCCTTGGTGATTTAGTGATCTGTGCTGGCGTAGTGGCGCAAGAGGCAACCGAGCAAAATAAAAGCCTAGATGCACATTGGGCACATATGGTGGTACATGGCAGCTTGCATTTACTTGGCTTTGACCATATAAATGACGACGACGCGACTGAAATGGAAGCGGAAGAAGTACAAATTTTAGCAGAACTAGGTTTTGCTGATCCTTATTTAATCTAAACCAACGGAGCTGATTTTTTTATTATGGGTGACGACAATCCACACTCGGGACGCGGTTCTGCCGCAAAATCATGGTTAGAACGAATTGCAGCCATTTTTACCGCAGAACCACAACAAGTCTCAGATCTGGAAGATATTATTGCCGAAGCAAACTCGCGCAACCTAATTGATTCCGATACAAAAGGTATGCTGCAAGGTGTACTGGATGTCTCCAAAATGCGCGCCCGCGATATTATGGTGCCCCGCTCCCAGATGGCCACAATCGACATTGATCAGCCACTGACCGAGTTCCTGCCAATCCTGCTGGAAAACAACCACAGCCGTTATCCGGTGGTCAATGAAGATAAAGACCACATCGAAGGTATTCTGATTGTTAAAGACATTCTGCAATACGCCTTAAAGCCCGATGTGGAATGGTCATTACGCGAACTATTACGTCCGGCCGTGATTATTCCAGAAAGTAAACGAGTCGATGCGCTGCTCAAAGAATTTCGCCAAAAACGTTACCATATGGCGATTGTGGTTGATGAATACGGCGGCGTGTCAGGTTTGATTACCATTGAAGATATTCTCGAGCAAATTGTCGGCGATATCGAAGATGAACATGACGACGAAGAAGGCGACGATATCCGTAAACTTGGCAGCCATGTCTACATGGTCAGCGCTTTAACACCACTGGATGAATTTAACGAAAGTTTTGGCACCGGTTTTAACGAAGATGAAGCTGGCACTATTGGCGGTATTGTGTTGCACGCTTTTGGCCATATGCCGGCGAAAGGCGAAACGATTGAACTCAATGGCCTGACCTTTAAAGTCAGCAAAGCCAATAGCAGACGTTTAGTGCAATTGCAGGTGATCCGGCCAAAGCCCGCGACTGACGCTGATGGTACCGAATAAGTGTTGTAAGGAAGGTTGTTCGTGTTTCGTATGAAGTTCTCATGGTCTGATGTTGGCTTAAGCCTGCTACTGCTTGTTGCTGGCCTTGCCAATACCTTGGCTTTTGCCCCCTACCACCTCACGGTGCTGCCGTTTATCACTTTGGCTGTTTTGAGCCTCGTGCTAAGCCGATGCCACACTGCTGGCAAAGCAGCTTGGTTCGGCTTTGTGTATGGTGTTGGCTGGTTTGGCCTTGGCATCAGCTGGGTGCATGTCAGCATTGCTGCCTTTGGTGGCATGCCACTGATTGCAAGTCTCGGCATTATGGCGTTGCTGGTGGCTTATTTAAGCCTATTCCCTGCCCTAGCCGCTTGGCTTAGTTGTCACCGATATTTACAACCGGTGTTGCCCGTCACCGCCAAAAACAACAATTCACTGTGGTGGCCGTTGCTGTTAGCCAGTTGCTGGGTTTTGGCAGAAAACCTACGCTCTTGGCTCTTTAGCGGTTTCCCTTGGTTATCATTAGGATACAGCCAAACCGATGGCGTATTAGCGCCTTACGCGCCTTTGATTGGCGAAACCGGCATTACTTTTTTAATGGTGTTTTTCGGCGCAAGTTTGGCTCTGTTAACACGTAAACAGGTAGCACAAAAGCAATGGCAAACAGCGCTCGTCGCAATTTTGTTATTGCTGCTAAGTCCACAACTGACCGAGTATAAAGGTTGGCAACTGAGCGAAGAAAAAGTCAGCGTGGCGCTGGTGCAAGGCAATATCCAGCAAGAATTACGCTGGGACCCTGCACAAGAGCTACCGACCATGAAGAAATATATGCAGTTAACGAAACCTCAGCTGCAGCAACAAATTATTATTTGGCCGGAAGCGGCTATTCCTCAGCTGGAACCATTAGCACAAGCTTATTTATATAATCTGGATATGCAAGCTGCTGAGCACAACAGTGCGGTGATTACCGGTATCTTAGATTATAAGCGGAACAATGATTCCTACAATGGCATGATTGTGTTGGGGCGTACCGGCACTTCTACCACCACGGGTGACTATCTCTACGAAAGTAAAAATCGCTACCAAAAACATCATTTGTTGCCGATTGGCGAGTTTGTGCCATTTGAGCGCTTGTTGCGAGATATCGCACCATTTTTTGATTTGCCAAACAGCTCCTTTGCTCGCGGCGATTGGCGCCAGCCCAACCTGCAAGCCAATGGTTATCAATTGTTAGCGGCGTTATGTTTTGAAATTGTCTTCCCGCGGCAAATCCAGGCCAATTTCACCGACGACACTGACTTGTTACTGACGGTCAGTAATGATGCTTGGTTTGGCGCATCCATAGGCCCGTTGCAACATATGCAAATCGCCCAGATGCGCGCATTGGAATTTGGGCGGCCGCTGCTCAGGGCTACCAACAATGGGGTTACTGGAATCGTGCATGCTGACGGTCAGCTACAGGCTGTATTGCCGCAATTTGTGGAAGGGGTACTGACCGCCGATGTGCAGTTAGTTAAAGGCAGAACTTTGTATAGTTATATTGGCGATTTGCCGCTGCTATTGCTCGCGTTATGTCTATTATTCGCCCACGGCATAAACGCTTGGCGTCGGCACCGCCAAGCGTACACACACTAACTTAGGCGGTCGCCATCCATTGTTGAACTGCTGACACCAGTTCATCTGGATGGAATTTCGCAATAAACTGATCAGCGCCGACCTTGCTAACCATTGCATTGTTAAACACCCCGCTGAGCGATGAATGCAAAATAACGTGAATACGTTTTAAATGTTCATGCGCTTTTATTTCAGCAGTTAAGGTATAACCGTCCATCTCTGGCATTTCAATATCGGAAATAAGCAACGGCACTTTTGCCGATACATCACCACCAAGCTCTTCGGCTTTTGCCAACAACCAGTCTAATGCCAGGCGGCCATCATTAACGGTCTGAATTTCAACACCAATCGCTGACAACGCGCGTTTTACTTGATTTCTCGCCACAGCAGAGTCATCCGCCACCAGCACGACCAGATTTTTAAAATCAATATCTTTGCTTTTTTCTTTTACCGATTCACTGACAGTTTCATCGACCGGTGAAATTTCGAAAAACACTTTTTCCACATCCAAAATTTGCACGAGCTTGTCATCAATTTTCGTAACGGCCGTCACATAATGTGCTTTGCCTGCACCTTGTGGCGCCGGCATGATTTGCTCCCAATTGCTGCTGATGATGCGGTCAACACCTGCCACCAAAAAACCCTGGGTATGGCGGTTGTATTCAGTGACCAGCACATATGCTGAGGCCAAATCGGTAATCATCGGGCCGCCGGTGGCCATACTTAAATCAATCACGGTAACCGGCTCGCCCCGTAAATGGGCAATGCCCCGAACATTAGGATGCGATCCCGGTAACCCGCTAAGTTCGGGACATTGCAGCACTTCGCGCACTTTAAATACATTTATACCAAACGGCTGGGTACCATGTAACCGGAACAACAACAACTCTAGTCGATTCTGGCCGACAATATTGGTTCTTTGATCCACGCTAGACATCAGGCTACTCATGCTTTTCCTCGTCAAATTACATTCTCCGGTGCAGCACCGGTTTTCATTAGGGACATCTGAACAAGATAGGCGAAATACGCCAATAATGCTCGTTGTTTAGTAACAGTAATGCGTTGCGAATGAAAATAAGCGACGCTCGATCACTTTGAACCCTCTTGAGGAGAGCAAAACATCAGAGCGTGAATTGTCGATGACCATCAAGCACGGCTACCGATAGCGCTCCCTATTTATATTCCCCTTTGCATGAGCAATTGCTGCTATAGTCGCGCCACGCCGCAGCTCATCGACAAGCCGCTTAGGAATCATCGAATTTCATAAGCGCGACCAAAGACCCTACAAATAGACCGCTGTTTTATATAATAATTTTTCTCTCTATCTACATGTAATTCAGCGACAATCATGCCCTACTGTTGTCACAGGTTTGATCCTGAACGATACATTTCGTTCAGCTTAAGTACAGCCGTTTGGCGGTATCTTAAGTCCATCTTCGCCAGCAGGCAGTAATTAAGGACCTTTTTATGAACAATTCTATGTTAATCGGCTCGATCATCGGCGCTATTGCAGTCACCGCTTTAGGCTCAGTGGCCGGCTATAAATATCTGGATCAAGAACCACAATATGCTGAAGTCGTCAGCAGCAAAGCCATCATCGAAACTTACAGCGAGCCGGTAGAGCAATGTAAAGATGTCATCGTGCAACAGAAAAAAGCCGTCAAAGATGACAACCAAATTACTGGCACTGTGCTAGGCGCGGTTGTAGGCGGCGTGCTGGGTAACCAGATAGGTGGCGGTTCCGGTAAAAAAGTCGCAACTGTTGCCGCCGCAGCTGCCGGTGGATACGCCGGTAAACAAGTGCAGCAGGATATGCAAAACAAAGATACCGAAAGTCGTAGTCAACGGGTATGTAAAACTGTTCAACAGCAAAAAGAACGTACTGTTGGATATGATGTTCGTTATTTACTCAATGGTGAATTAAAAACTATCCGCATGGATCAAAAACCGGCTGAAAAAATATTAATGAAAGACGGTCAGGTGTTTGCAGCTTCCGTACAAACTAGTTCGTAACTAGCATCAATGCATGAAAAAATGCCGAAGTCAGACTTCGGCATTTTTTTAATTTTCAAAAGTACACACGCAGATACGACTGGTTATTTCTTAAAACTCATCCGCACTAACGTATTGTCTTTTAACAAATAGTGATGAAATAACGCGGCTACCGCGTGGATACCTATCAGCCAATAACCGATAGTTGCACCAATTTCATGTAAATCTTCCAGCCATTTTGCCAAAGCGGCGTCTGGCGCTATCAATGCCGGTAATTCCGCGCCAAAGAAGCTTAGTGTTTTGTCTTCGGCCGATAAGATGAAAAGACCCAGCATTGGCATAATGAACATCAAACCGTAAATAGCAAAATGCACAACTTTGGCGAGTATATGTTGCCAATGTGGCTGTGGTGGCACAATTGCAGGTGTAGGTTGACTAAACCTTGCCACCAGTCGCACCAGCAGTAATAGAAAAATGGTGAGCCCAAACCAGTAATGACTGGTTTTCATCAGCTCCCGGCCTGGCGTTCCCCGCTCAAATATATCGCGAAACTCCATGCTGACATAAACAGCGATAAACAACAGCACAGTCAACCAATGAATGGCGACCGTCAATTTACTATAACGAGCGTTTGGCGTTGGCAATTTTGATTCCTCTTACACCTTTAAACGAGTACGAAAATCAGACGATAAAGAAATTGTCTTATCCGCTACTTTTTGCGAGCGGCTGAATTTAACATACCGGACATTTCTAAAAAAGCGTTAAAGACTTTCCCGCGTTCAATGCAACATTTGATGCATCGAAAAATTCCGCTCAGCATGACCGAGACTGAGTAATAAACCAAAGACAATTGGCATGGCGCGTGATGTGTTTGTCTTTTGCGGCGTCTACGAGCGATTTAACAAATCCTTACCAACGACCGAAATACTGATCAATAAGTAGCGTTAATTGTTCATTTAATTCAGCTTCTAATTCATCGGCACTGACCTGATACATCGCAAAATAGCGGGCTGTCTGTGCCACATTTAAACTCCGCCCTGCGAGCGTACACTGCATTTCCGGCAGGCTCTTGTCAAAACGCGGAACCAAAATCCAACGCATAAAACCGGCGGTATGTGCCGTCACCAACGGCTGTGAAAATTTGCAAAAATCTTCAATGTAATCGGCGCCTTGCGGACCAAGACAGCCTGGTTCGACCCGATAGATCACTTCCAAAATTGCCGCTGTTGTTGTCATAACAGTTCCGTTATTTACTCTACTGATCCGAAAAAACTACCTTAGCAGAAGCCGCTTGCCACCACCAACTGCAATTTAGATTAGTGACTTATTTTGTTCGTCGGTACAGGATGCCGGCTGGGACATATACACTATCAGCTTTGTCTGATGCCGACATTGGCTTATGACAAACGATTTCTAGCCAAACGGCAGCAGTCGTTGTCGCAATTTTTGTTGTTTGATGAGCAAACTCTTAAACATGCCAACCGATTCAATCAGACAGGTAAAATTGCTCAACACATGCAGCTTCACCATTCCATTGCCGCCCGCAGCAGTCGCCACAACAATTTAAACCATTGTGTCAATTTACTTGTTTATTTCAGGCACAACTATTGCAAGAGTATTTATTACATAAAGCAGCAGCGTGCTGTTTTAAAGTACTCACTAAGGAGGCTCATGATGGCCAGTTCACAAAGCGACACAACTCAGGCTGATGATAAAAACAATAGCGATCTTCACAGCCCAATCACCACTAAGGCAAGTGAGGCTGCCCACCATGCAGTTGATTCAGTCGCCTTAAAAGCGGCAGCTGCGGAAGATACCATTCGTAAAACAGCCGCCAGTTCTCAGGAAACACTGGCACACAAGCAGGAAGAAATTAAGCAGCAATTACAAAGCTCGTACCTTAAAACCCGAGAGCTGGCGGCGCAAAATCCATTAGCAACAGCCGGGATCGCTTTTGCTGCAGGCGTCCTGCTGACCGCATTGCTGCGCCGTCGTTAAGGCCTGCATATGCAATGCCGAAGTTCGTCAGAAGCGCCAGCGCAAAAACCGTCGCTTACGCCAGAGGCATGGGATGCTGATCAAGCTCATCCAGCAGAAGAGAGTCAGGTGCAGTCAGCGCAGAGCAACTCTTGGTTTGAGCGGACTCTTGCGCATCTGACTGAAATTGTGGCATTAAGCGGATCTGCAAAACAACTTTATGTTGCTCAGGTGAAACTGACCGGCGAGCTGGCAAAAGCTGAGTGGCAACTCACTGAGCGCAGCCTTGCTATGGCAGCGATACTGATGGTCTGTTTCGGCGCCGGTATCATTTTTCTCTGGGGCACGCTATTGCTGCTGCTCGGAGCGGTATTGACCCAGCTTGGCAATTCATTGGCGGTGACTACCACAGTGCTATTGCTGTTGCAGTTGGCCTTGCTATTCTGGTGCTGGCGCAGTCTCAGCTATGTTCTTTCACAAATTGGGTTTGCCAAAACTAGGCAACAACTTCGTCGATTGTTTCTTACAAAACCGGAGCAAAACGATGTTAATTAAATCCCTTTTGAAAAGCCGGCAACTTAAAGTTGCTGCACTCGCAGCGCAAGGGCAGCAACAGCAAAAATTGTTACTCGCCGAAACATGGTTATTGACCCAAAGAGCAAAGGCCTTTATCGGCTCAACCCCAGGATTAATAGTCAGCTTTGGTATTGGCTGTGTGTTTCAGCTGCGCCACCACTATGCAATGAAACTAGTGCGCAGCGCGATCGGACTGCGATGGCTTCGAACACTTCGAGCCTGGGTCAAATAAAATTCAATGGCAGAAAAAACTTCAGTTTTTTTTTTAACATTGGATTTGTAGCTTGGAGATAGCTGCCGAGTTCGTGGTTTTGGCGGGAAGATCAGCTTTAGGTTCAACCACAATGAAAAGAACCCTAGCACGCCATTGGAGTATGAGTGCTCACCGAGCGCAAAACAGCAAATAACAGCTTTTATCTACGCCGACATATCCATACGGCCAAGTACGTACGACTAAGTGTTGCACACACTCGACGCGCCCCGCCAGAATTTGGCGAGAGCGCATTCGGTCATGTACCACGTATCTCGTGTGTCCGTGATTTAGTCGCAGCAAAACGACCATTTATTTTAAATCAACCGTTGCTATTCATATTGGCAATAAATTGATTCGAATCGGCTATCGCTCGGTTCATTTCACTGACCAAGTCGTTTACATCCTGCTGCAACACACCAAATTCACCTTGAATGGCTCCGACCGTTTTTGCATTTAGATTATGTTTTAAATACAAAACGTTATCACTGAGTACACGCAGTACCGGTGGCATTTTACTTTCGGCGCGACGCATCACTTTTACCAGCGCATTAAACTGGCGCTTCGTGTCCAGTAGCTTCTTTTTGCTTTCGGTTTTTAGCTGCTTGTTCTGATATTGCGACAGCTCTGCTTCCCATTCATCGAATAAGTCAAAAGCCACCGTTTCTACTTTATTGATGCGACTGGTGACTTCATCGGCCGACTTCTTACTGTCTTCATACTGTGCACTCAGTGCTTCATAACGCTGTTGCAAATTGCCGCCATGGAAATTTAGCAACTGACTCATCTGATCCAGTGCATCTTTAAATTCCTGCTGACTGACTTGTTGGGCATCGCGGGCATCTTCGACGCGATCAATTAAAATGTCGCGTTTATGTACACCTACTTTTTCCATCGCCGCATAATAAGCAGTACTGCAGCTCGCAAGTGTCAATAACGACACTAAGCCTATCGTTTTAACCAGTGTTTGCATGTTAAATATGTTGATCATGTTTTATTCTAACCTTATTCAAACTAAACCCTTCGGTCGTGTTATTCATCATCGGCCGAGCCATTCACGAGCTCAGCAATAGCCGCCAGACGGCTCATCGTCAGCGAATTCAGGGTTTTCTTCGGGTATTGGCCGCGAATATTTTTGACACCAGCAACCAACCCAGTCAATATCTCCAGCGCTTCATCAA
>JBBKWN010000168.1:0-44450 GCA_037968955.1 Rheinheimera sp.
AGGGTTAAAGCGGTAACTAATTGCATAAAAAAGGCCTGCGACATCTCTGTTGCAGGCCTTTATACATCAACCAGTGGATCGGTCAACCGATCTGGAAAGTGCTTAACTGATCGGCATTAGCCTGTTGGCGGTTTTTTTTTTCGAATGCACCTTGGCGTGCTGTACGCAATGATTATCCGGCCGCCGCACAACGACGCGCCGGCAATCGCTGGCTCAGTCGCTGCTCATTACACAAACAGTTGTTTAAATTCATTAAACATTGCGACAAAATCTGGGGCGCGGTAAAAATCTGTTGAAGGAATTAACCCAAGTTCAACATAAGGTTTTAGTTGGGCGCCGATGTCACCATCCGCGTGGTAACGACCCTGCTTAATCGCTGCGATACGGATAAAGTCGACATAAGACGGATGCGCTGCCTTGTAACTATCGACATCCCATTGCTCGGCAACTTCGATAAGCTCACTTGGAAAACCCCAAGAGGTCATAATAGTTGCGCCAATTTTGCCGGAAATATTGGTGATCGCTTGTTTGATAAAAGCTTCATCGCCAAAAATGTCGAGTTGGCGTTCAGCTTCGGTCAAAATAGGTAACGCACCAATATTGTGGACTAAACCCGCTAGCGTCATGGTATCGAAGTTGACGGCGGCTTTTTTAAACGAAGAGTTATATTGTTGCATTGTTGCGAGTGCAAAAGCAGTCAGTTCGAGCGTTTCAGCCCAGACTTTTTCCATTTGCTCTTTGATAAAAGCAGACTTAGAGACAAAGAGTTGCTCCATCGCCATCGCTGTAACAACGTTTTTAATATAACGCAGACCAATACGGGTGGTCGCTTGTTGCAATGAATGCACATGCACACCACGCCCGACAAAGGCACTGTTAGCGATTTTCATAATTCGGGCGGAAAGCGCTGGATCATGTGAAATCATATCGGACATTTTGGCCAAATTGACATTTGGGTCATCGGCCATTTTACGGATCTTGAGGGCAATTTCTGGCAGGCTTGGTAAAATTAACGTATCGGTGCGGATTTTTTCAATTAAGATCGTCAGTAAAGCATTTTGTGCTGGCATAATAAGAACCTTGTAACAGCTTGTTTATCATTGTTTGGTAAAGCTTCTGGCATGATTATTATCTATTCAGAACAACTTTCACAGCGTGATGGAAAAATAAAAATAGTACGTCTTAGGCGTTAGTCGCATGCATTTCGTGGTTAAACCGCTAGCGATCTTGGTTATAACCCTTATATCGTTGGCAATGAAACGCACCAGCGTCACTAAAACTTGCTCAACAAGGCTCTTTCGTATTGGTTGGGTTCTAATGTGAGTCCGAGTTGGCGGATTTTATCTTCTAGCTGGATCAATTCGAGTTCTAGCTCTTGTAAATTCAAGACATTATCGTCTAGTTGCCACAACTGACGGGATCCATGATAGTTGTATAATAAAATCAGGATCGCGTCGACGTTGCCATCATTTGCCGCCCGTTTAAGGGTAGATAACCGACGGTTGATCAGATTCAACTCGTGTTTTAAATCCCAGACATAAGCCACTTCATAAAAATACAGCGAAGCTTTTAAGCGGTGTAGGCAAAATGCGGCGATAGCACCACCGATACTGACGCCAAGCAAATTCAAAAAGAAGTTATCACCGGCGGCGTCACCAAAATAAAATACAAAAATACTGGAGATCCCCACACCAACTGCGGCAAAAAAAGCGATGGCCAACACGATAATGACGTTGAGATGACTGCGGTAGGTATCTTTATTTATCTCTTTTAACTGCATAAGAAACCTTGTACTGCAAATCCATTAATTAATAGAGCCATTCAGTTAAACCTTCCGTTTGGTTCAGCTGTTGCCAAGACGGACGCTGTCGTAATTGATCGGCAATCCATTTTAATCTCGGCCAGGCCAATGCGCTGTTTGGCATATTGCGTGACCAGCGCAGGTACATCGTCAGTAAAAAGTCGGCTGCAGTCGGCTGCTGACCGGTGAGCCAAGGGCCGTTCTGCGCTAAATGCTGCTCCAGACGGTGCCAACAGCTTTCAATTTTTTGTTGCAGTGCCAGCTTGGTGGCAGCTGGATATTCGGTCATGCCTAGTTCTTGTGGATAAAACCATAACCTAAACGTGGGCGCAAGTTGGTTGGTCAGATACATCAGCCATTGAATATATGCTGCCCGTTGGCTTGAGTTTATGGTTGGTGCTAACCCTGCTTGGGGATGTTGTTCTGTCAGATATAACACAATCGCTGCCGATTCACAGAGATAACGTGTGCCATCGAACAACACGGGTACTTGACCGCTGGGGTTGATGGCTAAAAAATCAGCTGATTTTTGTTGGTTACTCGCAAAGTCCAGTTGATGCAAAGTGAACGGCTGGTTAAGTTCAAGCAGCAGCCAATGGACGACCAAACTGGCCGAGCCTGGTGAATAATATAACTGATACATCGCGCGTCCTTTCACCAATGATTTGTTTCATTTTTGCTTAACTGCCGCGCAATGTAAAGTCGACAGTGGTTGATTTATTTTGCAAAACAACACTTTGGGCAACGCTTCACTGGGTCGCCAACCGCAAATTTAAGGGCTGACAGGTATCTGCTGCAATGCAAATAATTTGTCTCGAATACGCCAAAAACGTCCATCTTTACGCGCCACAATGGCATCGGGGGGGCATAGCCGATGACTTTGTGCCAAGATCTGGGCCACGGTGTTCACCGCAAAAGGCCGGTGGCGGTCGGGTAAATGCGGCGGTAAAAAAATAGTCGCAAATCGTTGTTTTTGTGCTTTGCTCTGCACCGGCCAAAATTCGTGAATTTGCTGGTTCTCGTCATTGGAATAACTAATTTTAAGTTTTTGTGCGCCCTTGGCGTCGGACGTGACCGAGAGCTCCATTCGCTTTGGATACATGATCAACGCATCTTTTAGTTTTAATGCTTCTTGTAGTTTTTTATCCGGATCGACCAGTACCGTCTGGCATTGATGACAAAATTTGGCGGCAATATCATGTTCAGCACCGCAGGCAAGACAGAACTTCGCCCGAAATCGATAACCGCATTCGTTAATATGCGTTGCATCGCTGCGATCAAAGCCCTGACAACGTCGACCATAATGTTCGAGTACCAAACCATTACTGTCAGTTTTCCCCCAAAAAGTGTTGGCAAAACCACAAACCGGGCACGGCACCGTGACCAGTTCGCTATCGGATGTCGGCGGTGGTGTGCCGACTTCCGGCAAATATAAATCGTACATATTGCCGGCGTAGTCCAGGACTAAACAATCGGTTTTCTCTGGCGCTAAGCGCAGGCCTCGTCCGACAATCTGCTGGTAGAGACTAACCGACTCGGTGGGTCGTAAAATAGCAATTAAGTCGACATGCGGCGCATCAAAACCCGTCGTCAGTACGGCCACATTCACCAGATACTTTAGCTGCTGTGCTTTAAATGCTGTTAATAAGTGATGGCGCTCGGCCGCCGGAGTCGTTGCAAGAATGAGCGCCGCTTCACCAGCCGGTAAATAAGCCAATACTTCGCGCGCATGGGCGCTGGTCGCGGCAAAAATCATCACGCCACGGCGGGTTTTGGCGTAATGCTGCACTTGCTCGATAATTTGTGGCGTCACTCTTTTGGCGCTATTGATCACCTGTGCGAGTTCGTCATCACGAAAGTAGCCGGCTGAAGTGGGTTTTAATCCAGAAAAGTCGTAGCTCAATAGCGGGGCATCCAGCACTTTTGCTGGGGTCAAAAAACCTTGGTCCAGCAAATATCGGATCGGCAATTCAAAAATACAGAACCGAAAAAAACGTGGCTCTTCGCTGCGCACCAAACCGCGACTGTGATACTGATAAATAAAACCAAGCCCTAACCGAAACGGTGTTGCGGTTAGACCGAGGATCTTGATGCCGGCGTTTTGCTGCTGCAGGTGACTAATGACTTGTCGGTAGCTACTGTTTTCGTCTTGTGGCACTCGATGGCATTCATCAATAACTAACAAACTGAAACTGGCGCGAAAGGCTTCCAAATTGCGAGCGACCGACTGAATTGAGGCAAACACCACCTGATTTGAGGTTTCTTTACGACCCAAACCTGCGGCGTAGATGCTGGCCGTTAGGCCATATTGCTGGTACTTCGCGTGGTTTTGTTCAACCAGCTCTTTGACATGTGCCAGCACTAATACCCGGCCTTTGGCGAGGCGGGCAAGCTCGGCAATCACTAAGCTTTTACCGGCGCCGGTGGGTAAAACAACAACGGCAGGCTCGCTCTGCCGTCGAAAGTAATGCAGCACCGCTTGCACGGTTTGCTGCTGGTAATCTCGCAACTGATACATCAAAACTGCTTATATTTGAATGAAAGCGTTTATTTCAGACCTTGATGGCTAAATAGCATCGCTTTTTCCGCTAAAAATGCCGCTTTGATTTGGGTTTGATCATCGCCCCAGATACAACTGCGGGTGCCAAGCGCTTCTTCACAGCTGTTAGGTTTACCAATGATCGCCGTGACTTCGTCATACGACATACCGGTTTTTAGCTGCTGATAATTGTCCATCGACAATTTGCTGCAGCCGGCTAACGTCATTAACATCAATAAAGCGGTCAGTTTTCTCATGTTTTTTTCCTTGTTGTGCGTTTAAAATTTAAAGAGCCCGAGGCGGGGCATCTCGGCTGCCGGTGCAGCACCTCAATCCACCGCGCCAATCGTCACCGTGTCAGCAGCGACGAGGGCATTGGGTGTGGTGGTGGCCCGAATAAGTCTGCTGGTTGGTTCGCGCGCTGCCGTTACTGCGACAGCGGCGCAACGGGTAATAAAGGTGGTGTAAAGCGGCGAATTTGCAGCACCAACCCAAGGTGCGGATGATCCAGATAATGTACTTCGCCAATTAACAACCGCGTTTGGTCACTGCTGTGATAAGTGCTGAGTTTGCTGCCATCAGCGCTTAACCGTCGTAAATTAAAGTCGGTTTCGGCAAACAGCATGCGCTCGCTATACACTTTGATCAAGCCATCGAGTTGCCACACCGGTAGATCATTGTGCTGATTTAGAGCCGGTTGCAGTTCCGCCAGTGGGGCGGCCGGGTTTTGTGCAAATGCTTGCTCTAAGGCTGTGATTTGCTGCAATAATTGGCCTCTACTTTCAGCGGCAGGTTCGATAGCGCTTACTTTTGCTCGGCCAAAATAATCAAATTGCTGACCGAAATTACTGCCGCCAAACCAGCGGTACGAGCGAGACTGGCGTTTTCCGGCCAGCGGTTGACGCCACGCCGTGTGCAGCAACAGCTGATGACCAGCGCGGTGTTTGAGTTGATATGCTAAATCTTTTAACTGCAAGGCGCTTGCTGGGGCTAAATAAGGTGTTGGCTGGTGCTGCTCTTGGCCTGGTGGCGTTAAGGGCAGTTGAGCCGGTGGTATTTGGCTAATTTGTAAGGCACCCGGCAGCGTCGTATCAAGCGCACTGGGATTAATTTTAACGGTATCAAACGGACAAACCGCCGGCAGCTCAAAGCTATTGGCCGCTGGTAAAGCCGATTTTGTCTGTGCAAATTGAGTGGCCGCCAAGCTTGCTTCATCGGTGGCAAATAGCGGTGCTGTTACCATTTTGCTGTCTAGAGTCAGCGCTGGGTCGACGTTAAGGTCAAGTCTCTGCTGTGAACAAGACGGTGATGCCAATAAAATAGCGGTTAAATCCGGACGATATAAAGGGCTTAATAAATCTTCGCTACCTTGGGTGGCAATCACACGCACTTTCGCCGGAAACTGCTCGAGCAGCCGCTGATTGTTATCACGACTAAAAGCCAGTAATTCAATTTCAAACCATGATCGTTCAATACTTTGCGCCATCGCGGGCGCCAGCACCCCTTGGCTTGCTAGCAAACAAATGGCGAGGCTGGCACCGCTACGTGACAGCAATGATGGGTATTGAGGCTTTGTACTGTGGCGCTTCAAACCGGGGCGCTTCAAATAGGTCATAATTTTCATCTTGTCAGGCGTTCCGAACCATTGGCTAGCATATCAGCCAGTATTGATCTGACCAGTTCCATGCGTTCGGCACTGGTGTTGGTGGCAATGGAGAATTTCAGTTTATTACCACCTTCTAATTTGTAAATTCTAGCTTGGGTTTGAATGAGTTTAATAATATAACCTGGCTGCACCAAGGTTCGTTCAGCAAATTCGATGCTGCCACCTTTGGCATGGGCTTCTAAACGGCGGATACCAAGATATTGCGCTTGATGTTTAAAACCAGTCAATGCCACCAGATTTTTCGCCGCATCAGGTAACAAGCCAAAACGGTCAATAAGTTCCACCTGAATTTCATCCAGATCGTGGCTGTCCTGGCTGCTCGCTAGTCTTTTGTAGAAGGATAACCGTAGGCTGACATCGGGAATATAACTATCTGGCAGTAGCGCCGGTATTTTTAAGTCAAGTTCGGTTTGCTGGCTCAGCATCGCATCTAGGCTCGGCTCCCGGCCTTCTTTGAGTGCTTTGACCGCTTCTTCCAGCATTTCCATATACAGGGTAAAGCCGACCGATTCAATTTGGCCACTTTGATCATCGCCCAACAGTTCGCCAGCACCGCGAATTTCTAAATCGTGGCTGGCCAGAGCAAAACCTGCACCTAAATCTTCTAAGGTGGAAATCGCGTCCAGCCGTTTTTGCGCGTCAGTGGTTAAGCGTTTCGGTGGTGGCGTCAGTAAATAGGCATATGCTTGATGATGTGAGCGGCCAACTCGGCCTCTTAATTGGTGCAATTGCGCCAGGCCGAAGTTATCCGCGCGCTGAATAATAATGGTGTTGGCGGTTGGTACATCAATACCGGTTTCGATAATGGTGGAGCAAAGTAAGACGTTAAAGCGTTGGTGGTAAAAATCCGCCATCACCCGCTCCAGTTCACGCTCTGGCATCTGACCATGGGCAATGCCGATCATCGCTTCTGGCAGCAGTTCTGCTAAATCGGCCGCAGTTTTTTCGATACTGGCGACATCATTGTGCAGATAATACACCTGACCACCGCGCATAATTTCCCGCAGTACCGCCTCACGGATAAGACCGGTTTCGTATTCGCGGACAAAGGTTTTTACCGCCAAACGTTTCGCCGGTGGAGTGGCAATAATGGATAAATCACGCATCCCCGACAGCGACATATTCAGCGTGCGTGGAATTGGCGTGGCAGTCAGCGTCAGAATATCGATATTGGCCCGCAGGGCTTTAATTTTCTCTTTTTGTCGCACGCCAAATCGGTGTTCTTCATCAACAATCAACAAACCTAATTCGCGGAATTTAATATCGTCCTGCAACAACTTATGGGTGCCAATCAGAATATCCACTTTGCCCGCAGTCACATCGGCCAGAATGACTTTTTGCTCTTTGGGGCTAATAAAACGTGACAGCACTTCAACTCGCACCGGCCAATTGGCAAAACGGTCGCGGAAGTTTTCAAAATGTTGCTGCGCCAGCAAAGTGGTTGGCACCAGAATTGCCACCTGATGGCCATCATCGACCGCCACAAAAGCGCCACGCATCGCCACTTCAGTTTTACCAAAACCGACATCGCCACAAACCAATCGGTCCATTGCTTGCGGGGTTTGCATGTCATTGAGTACGGCAGTAATTGCGTCTTGTTGATCGGCAGTTTCTTCAAATGGAAAACTATCGGCAAATTTTAAGTAATTTTCCTGATTAATCTTAAAACCGTAGCCTTTTTGCGCTGCGCGCATGGCATAAACATCGAGCAGCTCTGCGGCGACATCCCGTACTTTTTCGGCGGCTTTGCGCCGCGATTTTTCCCAAGTGTCATTGCCCAGTTTATGCAGCGGCGCATGGTCTTGATCGGCACCAGAATAGCGGCTGAGCAAATGTAAATTCGACACCGGTACATACAATTTGCTGCCACCGGCGTATTCAATAGTGACAAATTCGGCGCTAATGCCGGCGGCGTCCAATACCTGCAAACCTTGATAACGGCCAATACCATGTTGCAAATGCACCACCGGCTGCCCTTCGGACAATTCTGCCAGGTTGCGGATGATGGTATCGCTGGACACCTGCTGGCTGTGCTTGCGCCGGCGGCGTTGGCTGATTTTCAGACCAAATAATTCATTTTCACTGATTAGCGCAATATTGCCGCAGTCTTTCAGCCAAACGCCTTGCTCCAGCGCGCCAATGCCAATGGCAATGTCGTGATCAGAGGTCGCAAAATCCAGCCAACTGTCGACTTGCGGTAACCGAATGCCGGCCTTTTGCACCAGTTGCAGTAAACTTTCACGTCTGCCTTGTGATTCCACCAAAAATAATACCCGGCCACGCTGCTTTTTTTGTTGCAAAACAAAAGCTTTGAGGCTGGCCAGCGGTTCGGTTTGTTGGTGATTAACGGCTAAATCGGGCAACAACTGACAAGGTAAATTTGCCTGTCCGGCTTTTTCTGGCAGTTGTGAACGAGACAAGCGAATACGCGGTCTGGGTTTGAGCTCGGCGAATAATTCATCAACACTAAAATACAGTTGTTGTGGCTTTAAAATCGGCCGTAATAAATCGATGGCGCGGTCATGATAGCGCTTATCGACATCTTGCCAAAAACGCTGGGCCGCAGCTTCGATGTCGCCAAGCGCCAGCACCACCGTTTGATGTTGGAAGAAACTTAATAACGACTCCGTTTTTTCGGCAAATAACGGCAAATAATATTCAATCCCAGCCGGCAACACACCTTGGCTGACTTGCTGATATAACGATTCTTTTTCATTGCGCGCTGGAAACAATTCACGATAACGGCTGCGAAAACGCTCAATGGCGCTTTTATCCAGTGGAAATTCGTGTGCAGGTAAGAGCTCGATACTGCTGACCTGCGCCACGGTGCGCTGATTGTCGGGGTCAAAGGTACGCAGGCCATCAATTTCGTCATCGAAGAAATCAATGCGATAGGGCAAGGTGCTGCCCATCGGGTAGAGATCCAGCAGCGAACCGCGCACCGAAAATTCGCCATGCTCCATCACCTGATCAACGGCGCGATAGCCAACCTGCGTTAACTGCAGTTTTAAGCTGGTTAAGTCCAGCCGCTGACCTTTATTGAGCACCAGACTTTGTTGTTGCAGGTGACTATGCTCACAAAGCCGTAACATCAAAGTACTGACCGGAACTATCACCAGACCCTTGGTTAAATGCGGCAGCTGATACAAAGTGCGCAAACGCTGGGAAATAATATCCTGATGCGGTGAGAAGATATCGTACGGCAGGGTTTCCCAATCGGGAAAGCTGTGGATCATGGTGCTATCACCGAGAAAGACTGATAATTCTTGCTCGATGCGCAGCGCGGTTGGCGTATCCGGTACGATCAATAAATAGAGCGCTTGTTGCTCGCGCAATAACTCACTCAACACCAGCGGCAGTGCGGCGCCTTGTAGGTTACCCCAGCTGAGTAAATCACGTGCTTTTGCTACTTGCGGCAAACTTGCCAGTAAATTTGCAGTACTCATAAAACGCCCCGTGGTAATTGCATGGTCACGCAATGCAAACTGCCGCGTTGACGAAGAAGTGGTAAACAATCGATACCGATGACGGTATAACCGGGATGCGCCTGCTCGATCACCGCCAGGGCTGGTGCATCGTTGGTATCGTGATAGGTCGGCACCAAAATCGCGCCGTTGATGATAAGATAATTGGCGTAACTGGCGGGTAAGCGCTGACCGGCTTCATCATATTTGGCCGCAGGCCAAGGTAATGGCAATAAGGCATAAGGTTGACCCTTAAGGTCGGTAAAGGCGGCCAGTTGCGACTGTAACTGTTGTAGGGGTTGATAATGCCGATCGTTAACATCGTCACAGCTGACATACACAATTGCGCCGCTTGGGGTCAATCTAGCCAAAGTATCAATATGGCCGTCAGTATCGTCGCCATCTAATGCGCTCAGTTTTAACCATAGAAATTTCTCGATGCCCAAAAGGTCACCCAGGCGTTGTTCTAACTGAGTTTTATCGAGTTGTGGATTGCGGTTTGGATGCAACAAACATGATTCGTTGACCAATAATACACCGTTGCCATCTGTTTCAATGGCGCCACCTTCTAAGACTAAATCAATTGATTCAATGGCTTTGACTTTAATCATGCTGGCGCCAAACAAATGGCCGTTAATTTGATTGTCGAGGCGGCAATCAAACTTTTGTCCCCAGCCGGTAAAATCAAAATTCAACCAGATGGCATTGCCTGCCTGATCGTAAACGGTGATTGGGCCGTGATCGCGTGCCCAGCTGTCATTGTTCGGGACTTGCAACAAAACGGTGCGCTGCATCCGGACATGATGTTCTGGCAGCATTTTTTGCAGGCGCTGCAGCAAAAATGTGTTGTGACACAATACCAGCAGTGACTGTCGTTGGCTGATGGCCGCGGCCAGCGTAAAAAACACTTGTTCAACTTCGGTTAAATGTTCTGCCCAATCCGTTGCCGGATGAGGCCAAGTCAATAAAACCGCATCTTGCGCCGCCCACTCGGCGGGTAACTGATACAACGCCACTTATGAATTCCCGGGTAATTGCCGTAATTCGGCTTTACGTTTTAACTGTCTGGATTGTTGATGCAAACTGGCGCGGACGATCAATTCGCGGTCTTCATCACGGATTTGACACCAGGTACTTCGGATCAAAAATTGGTCATCTTGTGCTTCACATGCAATCACTTGCGCCAAACCGTAGACTGCGCCATCACTTTGTTCGAGAAAGAGTTTAACTTCAATCAATTGCAATACGTTAACGGCGACGGTGCTGTAGTAACACAAAGCCGACCCGCCGTAACTGTGTGTAAAACAGCGGTGTTGTGGATCATCCTGTTGCACCAAAATATAGCGCATCATGATATCTATTTTGCTCGCCTGCGCGCGTAAATACAGGGCGAGCTCTTCCGCCATCTCACCCAATTTAGCCAGAGGCTTTAGCGCTGAGCGGTCAAGCGCAGCCAATTCACCGGCCATTAAAAACGGTTCGGGGATCATTTTTAGGAATTGATCGCTATCTGGCAGTGCAATATCCAGCGGTCGAATATTGGCGTGAATACAGTGCGCAATCACAAAATAGTCGTGAAATTGCTCTTGTAGTAACGCAAGTTGTGGTGGATCGAGCTGCAGATTTGTTGGCATAACCGATGGCTTATCCATAGTATTCCCCGGCACGTGGCTTGTAAGCGCCACGGTTTATCTCTATGATCCTATTACTTTATCATTATCAAGCAATGAAGTCCTGAGAAAAGGATGCAACTACCCATTCCCCTGTATATCGGCTTGCGTTATAGCCAAAGTCGTAAAGGCCATGCCTTTTTATCTTTTATTACGCTGTTTTCAGTCACTGGGATTTTTCTCGGTGTGATGGCACTAACCTTAGTGAGTTCGGTGATGAACGGCTTTGAAGCCGATCTGAAACGGCGCATTTTGGGGGTATTACCGCATTTGGTGGTAACCACCCAAAGTGTTGCCCCCGAGCAACGCGACTGGCCGACCTTGTTGCGCCAGCAAAGCCCAGCGATTGTGCAGGTCAGCCCGTTTTTACAAACTGAAGCCTTGATCCAATCGAGTAAACAACTTTCCGGCACGTTATTACAAGGGGTCGACGTCACGCAGTTACCGCAGTTTTTACAATCGTCATTACAAATGGGCGATTGGCAGCAATTTGGTGCGGCGCGGTATCAGGTGATGTTGGGCTCGGCGCTGGCGGATAAACTGCGGGTGCAGGTTGGCCAAAAAGTGCGATTATTATTACCCGCTGGTGGAAGTTATACCCCAATGGGCTGGATGCCACGACAGCGGGTGTTTACCGTCGCCGGTATTTTTCAAAGTGGCTCTGAAGTGGACAAAATCGTGGCGGTGTTGCGGCTGGAGGATTTACAACGCTTAAGCCCAGCGCCAGAGCCTAGCTGGCGAGTGAGCTTGGCCGAGCCTTTTGATTCACCTCGGCTGACGCCTTTGCTCGAAAACGTTGCTGGTGTGACGCAAGTGGTTGATTGGCGGCATAGCCACGGCAAATTGTTTTCGGCAGTGGCCATGGAGAAAGCCATGATGTGGCTGATGTTAATGCTGATTGTGGCGGTCGCTGCATTTAATATTGTGTCAGCGTTGGTGATGATGGTGACGGAAAAACAACGTGAAGTAGCGATTCTCAAAACCCAAGGCATGACCAACCGCCAATTGTTTTTGGTGTTTGCCGTACAAGGCATGAGTCATGGTGTGGTGGGTGCTGTCAGCGGCGGTGTGGTTGGCTTAATTTTGTGTTTTCAGCTCAATCCATTGTTAGCGCTGCTTGGTTTACAGCTGCTACCTGGCATCGAGTTGCCGGTGGCGGTCAATCTATTCCAGGTGCTGTCAATTGTGTTGGCCGCATTAGCATTAACGGCCGCTGCTGTGGTGTATCCAGCTTGGCGTGCTGTACAAATTGAACCTGCTGAAATTTTACGGGATGAATAACGGGATGAATCTCTGAATGTTGCGATCGATCAATATTTGTAAAAGTTACCGCGATGGCAGTCATGTGACGCCAGTATTGCATGACGTGAGTTTAGACGTGCCAAGCCATCAAATGTTGGCGATTGTGGGGAGCTCAGGCTCAGGTAAAAGTACCTTATTGCATATTCTTGGAACCTTGGATCAGCCCGACAGTGGTGAACTTTGGTTGGCAGGGCAGAATGTCGCAAAGCTCAATAGCGTGGAAAAAGCGCGTTTGCGCAATGAACAACTAGGATTTATTTATCAGTTTCACCATTTACTGATGGATTTCACCGCGTTAGAAAACGTGGCGATGCCATTATTAATTCGTGGCCTGCCAAAGGCACAAGCCAACCAACAAGCCCAGGATATTTTGCAGCGGGTGGGGCTGGGGCACCGGATGTCACACCGGCCAAGCGAGCTTAGTGGTGGTGAACGGCAACGGGTTGCCATTGCTCGCGCCATGGTCGGACGGCCAGGACTGGTGCTGGCGGATGAACCAACCGGCAATCTGGATCATCAAACCGCAGAAAGCATTTATCAGCTGATGCGTGAGTTAAATCAGGAGCTTGGCACCAGTTTTATTGTGGTGACCCATGATCGGATGCTGGCGAAACGGCTGGACAGACAACTGTGGATGCAAGACGGCAGGTTAGGGGAGCTGCATGGCTAGTTTATCCTGGCAGTTGGCACTGCGTTATCGTCATACCCAAAATAGCAGCGCTTTTATCCGGTTTATCTCCGCATCTTCGACTTGGGGCATTGGCCTTGGCGTGGCGATATTGCTGCTGGCGCTGTCGGTGATGAATGGTTTTGAAGCCGCACTTAAAAATAAATTGCTGTCGGTGATCCCGCATGTTGAGTTGCTGGCCTACGATGCGCCTATCGCCAATTGGTTGCCTAAACTAGAGCGATTAAGCCAGCAACCGGGCGTGGTTGCTGGGGCTCCTTTTATTCAATCAGAAGGCATGTTGCGACTTGGTAGTTCGGTCAAAGCCGCGTCGGTGAGGGGAATTGAACTGGCTTATGAAAATCAAATCAGTCAGTTACAAGACTTTATTCAGCACGGTGAGTTGTCGACATTAGCTGGCGCGCAAATTGTGTTGGGACAAGGTATTGCTGCAGATTTAAAAGCCAACGTCGGTGATACCGTGCAATTGATGTTGCCGATGCTATCAGAGCAAGGTGAATTGGCCAGCCAGAAAAACGTGAGTTTAGAGGTGGTTGCTATTGTCGGTATTGGCGGCCAGCTTGACTATCAGCAAGTGTGGGTCGATATGACGGCGCTGGGCGAATGGTTAAATATTGCGCCAGGGCATGTTGAAGGACTGGCCTTTAAAATTGTCGATATTTTTGCCGCAGGCGATATTGCGCGTGAACTAGGCAATCAAACCCAAGATGTCGTTTATATGCTGGATTGGTTTCGGACTCAGGGTCATTTATATCAAGATATTCAAATGGTTCGCAGCATTATGTATTTGGTGTTGGCACTGGTGATTGCGGTGGCTTGTTTTAATATTGTCGCCACTTTAGTGATGGCAGTGCGGGAAAAAGAAGGCGATATTGCGATTTTACTCACCATGGGCACCGAGCCCGGCGTGGTGGTCCGGGCATTTATGTGGCTCGGTTGGCTCAATGGGGTAAAAGGCACGGTGGTGGGGACGGTCGCAGGTCTATTGCTGGCGTGGCAAATTGAAAATATATATCAGTTTGCGCATCGGGTGTTTGGCGTGCAATTACTTGATCCGACAATTTATTTTATTGACTATCTGCCTTCAGAAATTCATGTAACGGATGTTTTACTGACCGTTGTTGTGGCATTAACACTGAGCCTGCTGGCTACGTTATACCCAGCATTAAAAGCGGCAAAAGTGCAGCCAGCACAGGTGTTGGGTCAACGTTAACTGCGTTGCTGGCGCGCCTTACAACGACGCCGCCAGCGTCTTGCCACCAAATAACGCCAACCATGATGCATCAACAACGCGGCCAGACTGGCTGATAGTATGCCTGCGACCAGACAGCCGGTTAAGAATGGGACTCCGACACTTTCAACACTTTCGATCAACCAGTGCCAGCTGATTTCGAACGCAAACTCCTGCACCGGTAAATTCAGTAGGAAATTTCCAAACCGATAACACAAATAAAAAATAACCGGCATCGTCAGTGGATTCGTCAACCAGACCAAGGCAATCGACAAGGGTAAATAAGCGTGACAGCTGATCGCCAGAAACGCCGCCACCACCATTTGAAACGGGATCGGTAGAAAAGCACAAAACAAACCAACGGCGACAGCATTGCGCGCCGAACGACGATTGAAGTGCCATAAGTTTGCATCGTGCAGCGCTGGACCGAGGATCCGTAAAGATTTGTGCGCACGTAACTTATCGGTGTCGGGTTTTAATCGCTGTAACCAGGAGCTGAACATGTGGTTAATACTCTTATCAATCAAGTTGTTAAGTTGTTTTTACTGCAAAAACCTAACGACGACGTTGTAACTGCCGCTTTTTCCAAGCGCGACGGGCTGTCAGCCGCCACACACTATCAATAATCAGCCAGGAACTGGCAGAGACTGCACTGGCGAAAATTAGACTGCCGATCAAAAATGGTTTACCGACCGTATGAATACTCGCCATGAGCCATTCAAAACTTGCATGAAATTCAACATCTTGAGCAGGATGGCCGAGTACGATAATACCAATGTTGTAGCAAATATAAAAAATCGGCGCCATGGTAAACGGGTTCGTGACCCAACACAATGCGACTGATACGGGAATATTCACTCGAAATAAAATAGCCAGCGCAACCGCGAGTATGGTCTGGCCTGGCATTGGCATTAACGCGGCGAAAAGGCCAGCGGCAAAGGCGCCACGCACAGAACGACGATGTAAGTGCCATAAATTAGCGTCATGAATAAACTTGCCGAAAATTTTCATCGATTGATGATTTTTTATCGAATCTGGATCTGGCAGGTATTTCTTTATAAACTGTTTAGGCATTACAACTCATTAACCAAAATTAAACATGGAACGTTTTTGTTTGGGTATTTTGTCGGCTGCTTTGGCTTCTTTATGGTTGCCGGAGCTGCCGTCTGTGATCGGGCCGTTGCTTCTGCTGCTGCTTGCCATTGGGCTGCGCCAATTTTTCTTGGCTGGTATCGGCATATTTCTGCTGAGTCTCAGTCTGAATCATCTGCATAACGGCGATGCCCGACAGTTATTGTTGAGTGAGCATACCACATTGGTGGCAGGCACAGTGGTTAGCATTCCGCAATCGTACGACATCGGCAGCAGGTTTATATTACAGCTCCATGAAACTGTAAAGGGCAAAGCGCAAAATGCCGCCGGACGTTTATTGCTGGTGCGTTGGCCGCAAACTGAAATCAGACCAAAACAAGGGCAGCGCTGGTTGTTTCGATTGAAACTTCGACCGGTGCGTGGACTGGCAAATCCGGGACGAGGTGTAACTGAAGCGAACGCGCTGGTGCAAGGACTGTTGTTGCAAGGCACTGTTATTGACGAGGCCGAGTACCTTGGCGGCGGCTCAGTCTGGCGCCAGCGGGTTTATGATCAATTGCAACAACAGCTTGCTTCATATCAAACCGCGCCTTTGTTAATTGCACTGACAGTCGGTGAGCGACCATTTAGCGACGACACCTGGGATGGCTTGCAGGCCACTGGCCTGTCGCATTTAATTTCCATTTCCGGTATGCATATCGCGTTAGTGTTTGGTTGGCTATTGTTGTTATTGCCATTGTGGCGGCAACTGCCACTGCCGGCCAAGCAGCGGCAGACGTTTGCGTGGCTCGGTGCATTGTTAGCGGCGCTGCTTTATTGCCAACTAGCCGGTTGGGCCATTCCGACGTTGCGAGCAATGCTCGCGCTGACGTTGATGGTGTGCTTGCGATTGTTACACCGGCGCTGCAGCGGTTGGCGTTTTAGTTTGGTGTTAACGGCCGGCTTGCTGTTGTGGCAACCCAGCTGGGTGTTAAGTTTGAGTTTCTGGTTGTCGGTTAGTGCGGTGGCTTTGGTGTTTCTATTGCAATGGCGTTATCCGACCCCATCGGGCTGGCGGGCATTGTTGTGGCATTTTTTACGATACCAGCTGCTATTTAGTTTACTGATGTTACCGCTTGGTCTGTTGATTTTTGATGGGGTAGCACCGCTGGCGTTAATTTCTAATCTGATTTTTGTACCTTGGTGCAGTTTATTGGCGATCCCGTTATTGCTCGCCACTTTTTTGCTGCAGCAATTCACCAGTTGGCCATTGTCTGGTTTATGGCAGGGGATTGATTGGCTCTATCAGCCGTTATGGTGGTGGCTACAATTTGCAGCCACCAGTGATTCTTGGTGGTCGATACCGCAGCAAACGCCTTATGTAGCAATGTTACTGGTGGTTGCCAGTAGCTGCTGTTTACTGCCTAATCGTTGGTTGGGCTGGATGTTGGCGGCCGTTGGGTCTTTGCCGCTGCTGTTGGCGCTTGGGCTACCGGTCTCGCCCAAGCTGCATCTGGTGGATATCGGCCAAGGCACGGCGGTAGTGCTGCAGCATGGCAGGCAAGGGCTGGTCTATGATTTAGGGCCACGATATGGCAACTACAGTGCGACAAAGCAGCAGTTGCTACCGTTTTTGCGATATGCCGGGATCAGGCAACTCGATTACATTGTGATAAGCCACGACGATAGTGACCATACCGGCGATCCTGCAGTGCTTCGAGGCGCCTATCCAACAGCGAAGTGGGTGTCGGATGTGAAACGGTTACAACCCGATTTAAATTGTCGGCAGTTGCCCGGGCAGTGGCAGCAGTTTCGGTTGCAGCAACTGTGGCCCGCGTTTGATGGGGTGGCGCGCAGTAAAAACGACAGCTCCTGTGTGCTGTTAGTCAGTGTTGGCGGTTTTCATTTGTTGCTCACTGGGGATGCCAGTAAAGAAGTCGAACGGCAGCTGCTGCAGTTACATCCGAAACTGAGCGCCGATGTGTTGATACTGGGGCATCATGGCAGCCAGACGTCATCGGCATTACCGTTTTTACAACAGCTACGACCTCGGGTGGTGCTCAATAGTGCCGGCTGGCAAAATCACTATCAGCATCCCGCTCGCTCCGTGATGGCGGCATTATCGTTATTGCAAATGCCGCTTTGGAATACCGCCGATCATGGTGCTATAAGTCTTACTTTTGGCAAAGAACAGCTCATCTTGCAAAGTGAACGCCATGGCAGGTTAGTGAAATGGCTGGAAAATCTGCCACCGTATGCTGAAACTCAAACCACAACAAGGTAGAATGCCAAGGTTTTCAATTGTCAGGACGCTATTTTGACAGCTCTCATTCAAGGTTCAACCTCTACCTTTCGTCGTTTATTCACTTATCTAAAGCCTTATCGCACGGGGTTTATCGTGGCGGTTCTGGGTATGATAGGGTATGCCTCAGTCGACGTGTTTTTTCTGTCTCAGTTTGATCAATTTATCGATCGGGGCATTACCCAGCGAGATATGAGTTATTTGGCACTGGCGCCATTTTTTGTGGTGCTGTTATTTCTACTGCGTGGGGTGTTTCATTTTATCGCCAGTTATTGCTTGAACTGGGCGGGGACGCATATCGTCAAAGATCTCCGTCACGAGCTATTTAGCCACATGATTGCACTGCCGGTTAGTTATCATGACAAACATTCCACCGGCGAAATGATTTCACGCATTACCTATGATGCAGAACAAATTAAACAAGCGTCCAGCAAAGCCTTGGTGGTGTTGATCCATGAAGGTGCTTTTGTCATTGGCTTGTTAGGGTTAATGTTTTACAACAGCTGGCAATTGGCGGCAATATTTCTTCTGATCGCACCCATTATTGCCATCATAGTTTCGACGGTATCCAAACGTTTTCGTAAAATCAGTAACAATATGCAAGGGGCGATGGGCGAGGTGACAGCCAGCGCAGAACAAATGCTGAATGGTCATAAGGTTATTTTGTCCTTTGGTGGTAAAGAGATTGAAAATCAGCGCTTTATGCAGATTAACAACAAGAACCGCCGCTTGGACGTGAAACTAGAATCCACTCGCGCCATTAGCGTATCGCTGATCCAGTTTATTGCATCGTTTGCCTTGGCGTTTGTGATTTATCTTGCAAGTTTCCCCGAAATGCTCGATTCGTTAACACCTGGGAAATTCACCGAAATTATCACCTCGATGATGTTATTGCTCAAACCGTTAAAACAACTGACCACCGTCAACAGCGACTTTCAAAAAGGCATGGCTGCCGCAGCAACCGTATTTAGTGTGCTTGATCAAAAAACCGAACAAGACCATGGCACCATTGAACTGCCGCGGGTACAGGGTAATATTGAATTTAAACAGCTGACATTTACCTACCCGGGTCACGAAAAACAGGTGCTCAAAGATATTAACTTTACGGTCAAAGCCGGTCAAACGGTGGCTTTGGTCGGTAAATCCGGCAGCGGCAAAACCACCATCTCCAGTTTATTGCCACGTTTTTATGAGATTGAACAGGGCGAAATTTTGTTAGACGGCATCAATACCAAAGACTGCACCCTTGCTTCTTTGCGCCAACAGATTGCCGTGGTATCGCAACAAGTGGTGCTGTTTAACGACAGTATCGCCAACAATATCAGCTATGGTTACCAAGGCGAATTATCGGCCGAACGGTTACTGGATGTGGCAGAAAAAGCCCATGTGATGGAATTCGCGGCGCAGATGCCGCTGGGGCTGGATACTCAAATTGGCGAGAATGGGGTGACTTTATCTGGCGGACAGCGCCAGCGCATCGCTATTGCCAGAGCGCTGTTACGTCAAGCACCCATTTTGGTGTTGGACGAAGCCACTTCTGCGCTTGATACCGAGTCTGAGCGGAAAATCCAATCGGCTTTGGATGAACTGCTAAAAAATCGCACCAACATTGTAATTGCACATCGTTTGTCGACCATTGAAAAAGCTGACCTGATACTGGTGATGGAACAAGGACAAATTATTGAACGCGGCAATCACACTGAGCTACTGGCGCAAAACGGTGCTTATGCCAATTTGTATCGGATGCAGTTTGGTGACTCGGCATGAATGCACTCGAGCGTAGCTGGTATCAACCCTTCGGTTGGAGTTGGCTGCTGCTGCCGCTGAGTTGGCTGTTTGCTGGGGTGAGCCGTTGCCGGCGCTGGTTGTTTAAAACAGGATTGAAGTCGTCGCACCGCATGCCGGTGCCGGTGATTGTTGTAGGCAACATCACCGTGGGCGGCACCGGCAAAACGCCAATTACCTTATGGTTGTGCGAGTATTTAACAGCACAAGGGCTCAAGCCGGGTATTGTCAGCCGTGGTTATGGTGTAAAAGTGACAACACCTGTTTTAATCGATTTACAAACCGACACTCCGGCTACGGTGGGTGATGAGCCATTTTTGCTCGCGAGCCGCAGTGGCTGCCCAGTGGTGGTTTGCCCGGATCGGGTGGCGGCAGCTCGTCATTTATACAGCAGCACCGGTTGCAATATTATTATTTCTGACGATGGGTTGCAGCACTATGCCTTGGCTCGTGACATGGAAATTATTTTGCTTGATGGTGCCCGAGGTGTGGGTAATGGCTTGTTACTACCTGCCGGGCCGCTGCGAGAAGGTATCTGGCGGCTACAACTTGCTGATATTGTAATGGCCAACAGCAGCGACACCGCGTTGGCACCTTGGACCTTTAACTTGAATGTTGCACCGGCTCGCAGTCTGTTGGATGAAACGAACACTTTAGTTGCCGGTTCAGCAGTGACATTGGTCAGCGGCATTGGCAATCCACGGCGTTTTACCCGTAGCGCAGCGCAAATGGGCTACCACAGCAACAGCGCCCATTTTTTTGCTGATCATTACGCTTTTGCCGCAGATGATTTGGCTAAGTTGCCAGGCCCTATTTTGATGACGGAAAAAGACGCCGTAAAATGTCGTGCTTTTGCTAATCCAGACTGGTTTTACTTGCCAGTTTCCGCCCATTTACCGCCACCGGCAATCGATGAGATTGCCATCAAATTACAACTGCTCAGGAGTCGTTATGGCGTTTAATATTGCCTTGCTGGAGATTATTGCTTGTCCTTTATGTAAAGGCAGGTTGAAACTCGATAAGCCGAATCAGCAACTGATTTGCACTTTTGACCGGTTGGCTTACCCGGTAAAACAAGATATTCCGGTGTTATTGAGCGCCCAAAGCCGCGAATTATCATTAGAAGAGATTGAACCATGGCTTTCGTAGTCGTCATTCCGGCCCGCTATGCCAGTTCCCGTTTGCCCGGCAAACCGTTGGCGGATATCGCTGGCAAACCGATGATCCAATGGGTTTGGCAACAAGCGATGCAAAGTGGTGCTAGCCAGGTGGTGATTGCCACGGATGATGAGCGAGTTGAACAGGCCGCTTTGGAGTTTGGTGCGACAGTGATCATGACCAGCGCCAACCACAATTCCGGTACCGAGCGTCTGGCCGAAGTGGTGAAAAAGCTGCAGTTAGCGCCAGAGACTGTGGTGGTAAATGTGCAGGGTGATGAGCCATTTATTCCGCCGGCGATTATCGGCCAAGTTGCGGTCAACCTTGCGGCACAGAGTAAAGCGAGAATGGCGACTTTGGCGGTGCCGCTGCGTTCAATTGCCGAAATTGCCAACCCCAATGTGGTGAAAGTAGTGACCGATCAACAAGGTTATGCGCTGTATTTTAGCCGTAGTGGTATTCCGTTTGACCGCGATCAGGCCTTTCGTGCCTCGTTAGCGCAGCACTATCGCCGTCATATTGGTATTTATGCGTATCGTGCTGGTTTCATTCAGGATTATATCAGTTGGCCAGTATCTACTTTAGAGCAAATAGAATGTCTGGAACAGTTGCGGGTGCTGTGGCAAGGTGAAGCTATCCATGTGGCGAATGCACTGGAAATACCACCGGTTGGGGTGGATACTCCGGCAGATTTAGCGCACGCCGTTGCCCATGCAAAAACTTTGGTGCACAGCTAATGCCATCGATTGATCGTGACGAGATTGCTGTGCGTGTAGAAAGTAACGAAGGTGGCGACCTTTGCGGTTTTCGATTGTTGGCCGAACATCCGGATTTTGTCGTGCTGGATAAAACGCCTGGCATCAGCTTTCATTCCGAAGATGGTGCCGGTTTAGTCGTGCAAGCTGCCGCCGAACTTGGCTATCCGCTTTTTGCGGTGCATCGGTTGGATAAGGTGACGTCGGGTCTGATTTTGTTCGCCCGCAGCTCAGATGCTGCCGCCAGCTTGTCGGCGCTTTTTGCGACTCGGCAAATTGAAAAATATTATTTAGCACTGAGCTGCGGCAAAGTTGCAAAAAAGCAAGGCTGGGTGAAAGGTGATATGGCTCCAGCGCGACGTGGCGCCTATAAATTATTGACCAGCTTACAAAATCCAGCGGTGAGTTATTTCCTGTCACATGGTTTTAACGACGTAGGTGAATTACCGCCGCGCTGTCGTTTGTACCTGATTAAACCCTTCACCGGCAAAACCCATCAAATTAGGGTGGCGCTAAAATCGGTGTCAGCGCCCATTTTAGGGGATGAGCTTTATCAGGCAGAGACTGCCGATAGGGTTTATTTGCATGCCTATGCGCTGAGCTTTTGCTACAACGGACAGCTTTATCAGTACCGGCAACTGCCGAACGCGGGCCTGCTGTTTCAAAACACAGCGGTAGTACAGCAACTGCAAAGCCAATGGCACGAACCTTGGTCATTGCCTTGGCCAACGTTATAAGTGGCGGCCGGTTGCGATAACCATCCGATAACCATGCGATAACCACGCGAGAACTTAGTTAAAACCACTATTTTGCGAGTAGAGACTATCTGATGTCCGATTATCAATTACGTTTTGCCGGTATTGGCCGTTTATACGGCATTCAGGCACTTGAATATTTCCAACAAGCCCATGTGTGTGTGGTGGGGATTGGCGGTGTTGGTAGCTGGGCAGCCGAAGCGCTGGCTCGCTCTGGTATTGGTGAAATCACCCTGATTGATTTGGATGACGTTTGTATTTCCAACGTCAATCGGCAAATTCACGCTTTGAGCGACAGTATTGGCAAAGATAAGGTTGCGGTGATGGCCGCGCGGATTTTACAAATCAATCCAGCTTGTATTGTGCATCAAGTGACAGACTTTGTTGCGCCAGATAATTTGTTCGAATTGATGCGACCGGAATTTAGTTATGTCATCGACGCCATTGATGCCATTAAAGCCAAAACTTCACTGATTGCGCATTGTAAGCGCAATAAAATTCCCTTAGTGACTATCGGCGGTGCTGGTGGCCAGACTGATCCAACGCAAATTCAGCTTGCTGATCTCAGCCAAACCATCAATGATCCGTTACTGGCCAAGGTGCGCAATAATCTGCGGCGCGATTATAACTACAGTCGCAATCTAAAACGCCGTTTTGGCATCGATTCGGTGTATTCGACCGAGCAGCTAAGTTACCCCAAAGCCGATGGCGGGGTGTGTCAGGCAAAACCTGAGATGTTGCGCCCGGAAGAAGGGGGTTCCATGCGTCTCGATTGTAGCGGTGGTTTTGGCGCAGTGACCGTGGTGACTGCCAGTTTTGCCTTTGTCGCGGTGTCACGAGTCTTAAAAAAATTAGCAGAAAAAGCGCAGCAAGCGGCGGCTTCACCGACAACATTAGTCGAATAATCTGCTGCGGATTAACAGCGAAATAAGTGCGATTTAAGTGCGATTTAAGTAGGATAAAAGATTGGACTGCCGCCAAAACCAGTTTAAGTCGGTAGTCCAGCCTGTAGAGTTAGTTTTTTGATCACAGCATGCAGGCCGTTTTGCCGTGATGGGCTTAAATTCTGCTGGATGCCTTGTAACGCAAATAATTGCTGAAAATTAATCTGTTGTAATTCAGTACGCGTCAGACCATTGAACTGACACAATGCCAGTACCACCAAGCCCTTAATAATACGGGCTTCGCTGTCAAAAGCCCAATAATGCCTACCGCTGTCGGCATCAAATTCATGCAATAGCCAAGCTTTGCTGTCGCATCCAGCGATGAGTAGCTCGTCGCGCTGAAGTGCTGGGCAAAACGACGGCAAACCCTTTCCTAGCTGCATTAAGAGTCGGTACTTGCTCTGCCAATCATTCGTTTGGGCGAATAGCGGCAGTTGCTGCTGCTTGATCTGCGCCAACGCCTGCTCGGTTTCTGTCAGTAACAAAGTTAAAGCGCTCATTGGTTCAAAATCTCTTGGGCTGCTTGGATGGCGTCGAGGGTACGGGCAATTTCTTGTGGCGTGTTGTACGCAGCCAATGACAAACGTACTGCGCCGGTTTTGCCCATGGTTGTAAACAGCGGCATCGCACAGTGGGTTCCAGCACGAACCGCAATTTGTTGTTGATCCAATAGCGCAGCCACATCGCTGTGATGCTCAGCGGTGATATTAAAGGCGACAATACCGGCATTGTCACTACTTTGCGAGAGCAGCTCAATACCCGAAAAACGCTGCAAACCCTGATACAACTGCTGCAACAACTGCTGTTTGTGCCGGGCCATCGCACCGTGATCCCATTGTTGCAACCAGCGAAGTGCTGCCGCTAGGCCAATGGCACCGGCAATATTCGGCGTGCCCGCTTCTAGTCGATACGGCAACTGATTCAGTGTGGTGCTTTGGAAACTCACCTGTTTGATCATTTCGCCGCCGTACAACAGTGGTCGCAATAATTCAAGTGCGGCCAAGCGACCATATAACACGCCGATACCGGTAGGGCCGTATATTTTATGACCGGAAAATACGTAAAAATCACAATCGAGTTGTTGGACATCCGGCTGCTGCAACACAATGCCTTGCGCGCCGTCAATGACGGTGATTGCGCCAGCGGCTTTGGCCAGTTGTACCATCTTGGCCACCGGTTGAATATGCCCCAGAGCGTTGGATACTTGCGCGACACTGACGACTTTAGGTTGAAGTGCCAATAAACGCTGAAATTCGGCTTGATCTAATTGGTGATCTGCCGTCAGCGGGATGACATCAAGCTCAATGCCGTGATGCTGACAGTGAAACTGCCAAGGGACAATATTGGCATGATGTTCCAGCGCACTAATTAATACGCGATCCCCAGCGCGAAGCACGGTGCCGCAAAGGCCAAAAGCCAATTGATTAAGTGCCGCAGTGGCACCGCTACACCAGATAATTTCTTCGCGGCAACGGGTATTGAGATAAGCGCCCACCGTATCACGGGCTTGTTCAAACAGTTGGGTGGCTTGCTGGCTAAGTTGATGTGCGCCACGATGGACATTGGCGTTGAATGTCTGATAAAACTCAGCTTCGGCAGCAACGACCGCGGTTGGTTTATGCATCGTTGCGGCATTATCTAGATACACCCAGTCTGGATGCTGGTCAAAAAAAGCAAATTCGGCGCGAAAAGCCGCTACATCAAAGTTCACTGAACATCCACTAAGGCAGCAATAAAGGCGCGATTTTGCCTTGTTTTGCCAAGTGCAGCAAGTTTAGCGCGGCTTGGCAAAGGTGAAGCTGGTAATCGACAACATTTTTTTCAGCCAACCGGCATGCCATTTCGCCATAAAAAAAAGCGACCGAAGTCGCTTTTTTAACAATGCCAAACTTAGCGTTTGTCGACGCTAATAAAATCGCGCGAAGTTTCGCCAGTGTATAACTGACGCGGACGGCCAATTTTGTGGCCTTTGTCTGACAGCATCTCGTCCCAATGTGAAATCCAGCCAACAGTACGGCTCATGGCGAAAATCACCGTGAACATGCTGGTTGGAATGCCGATCGCTTTGAGAATGATCCCAGAGTAGAAATCGACATTCGGGTACAATTTTTTCTCAATGAAATACGGGTCTTCCAGCGCGATGCGCTCAAGTTCCATTGCCACATCCAGCAATGGATCTTTGATATTCATTTCTTTTAACACTTCATGACAAGTGTCGCGCATTACTTTGGCCCGAGGGTCGAAGTTTTTGTAGACGCGATGGCCAAAGCCCATTAAGCGGAAAGAATCGTTTTTGTCTTTGGCACGGCGCACAAATTCAGGGATGCGGTCGACAGTGCCAATTTCTTGTAACATCACCAAACATGCTTCGTTAGCGCCACCATGCGCGGGACCCCATAACGAGGCAATACCGGCGGCAATACAAGCGTATGGATTGGCGCCAGAAGAACCCGCTAAACGGACAGTCGACGTGGAAGCGTTTTGCTCATGATCTGCGTGCAGCATAAAAATCCGATCCATTGCTTTGGCAACAATGGGACTGACTTTGTAGTGCTCTGCTGGCACAGAAAACATCATGTGTAAAAAGTTTTCTGCATAGCTTAATTCGTTACGCGGGTACACAAAGGGTTGCCCAACGGTGTACTTGTAAGCCATGGCAGCGATAGTTGGCAGCTTGGCAATTAAACGGTGGGCCGAACGTTTGCGCTGCTCAGGGTCATTGACATTTAAGTCTGAGTGATAAAACGATGACATCGCACCGACCACACCACACAGCATCGCCATTGGGTGTGCATCTACGCGAAAGCCTTGGAAGAACGAAGCCAATTTGTCATGCACCATGGTATGGCGGGTGATGACGTGAGTGAAATTGTCATATTGCGCTTTCGTTGGCAATTCGCCTTCGAGTAACAGGTAGCAAGTTTCTAAATAATCCGACTCAATCGCCAACTGTTCGATCGGGTAACCGCGGTGTAATAACACGCCGTTGTCGCCGTCGATATACGTAATTTTAGATTCACAAGAGCCTGTCGACATAAAGCCCGGGTCAAAGGTGAAGTAACCATGTTGACCCAAGGCCCGTACATCGATGACATCTGTACCTGCCGAGCCTGAGTAGATTGGCAGCTCGATAGGTTCAAGGCCTTCGATATGCAAGACAGCTTTTTTATCCGCCATTGGATTTCTCCTGTGTTGTTATTGGTTTAACCGGTAGAAATTCTTATTCTACCCGTAAGTGAGACCTAAAAGTCAATTTTAATACTAAGTTGGACAATAAGTATTCGACTCTAGTCGTATTGCCACCCTGAGTAAATCAGTTACCGTGTCAGGGATGGATTTTCTTCAACAAAATTAAACATAAATTGTATTCCACACTGGTGAAATATATACTGACGTGGGTTCGAAATCAGTTCACCGACCGATAGATAAAAAAATTGGGCTGAACCACACCACGCTGTAGCCTGTATATCCATTGGGTGTTGACTGTTTACGCAGCAACGTATAATGACAACAAAGCTCAGAATAGGGCGTCGATAGGCAAGAAACTGTGAAAAAGCAAAGACCAGTAAATCTAGATCTCACCACTATATCCATGCCGGTAACGGCAACTGCTTCGATCCTGCATCGTGTAACCGGCGTAGCAATGTTTTTTGCGCTGATTTTCGTGATTTGGGCTTGGGCAGTGTCCCTGTCTTCTGCCGAAGGTTTTGTTCTGGTTAAAGAAGTGATGACTTCTTTTGTGGCCAAGTTCATCGCCTGGGGCACAATCACAATGCTTATTTATCACTTGGTCGGCGGCATCCGTCACCTGATCATGGATATGGGCCATTGGGAAGAGTTAGAGTCGGGCAAGCTGAGCGCTCAAATCACGATCGCACTGTGGCTTGTTCTGTCCGTGTTAGCTGGAGTCTGGTTATGGTTTTGAATCAAGCATCTTTAAAACGTGATGGCGTACAAGATTACGTCTCATTGCGCGCCACAGCGATTATCCTCACGCTGTATACCTTGTTCATTCTTGGTTATTTTCTTTGTACTCCAGAAATTACCTACGAAGGTTGGAAGGCATTATTTTCCAATATTCTGGTGAAAGCTTTCACCTTATTGGCTTTGGTTTGTATTGCGGTGCATACCAAAATTGGTTTGTGGCAAGTGCTGACTGACTACGTCAAATCTGCTGCAACCCGTGCGGTGCTGCAATTTGTGTTGTACACCATCGCCTTTGGTTATGTGGCTGTCGGCTTGTTTGTTTTGTGGGGTGCTTAATTGAATATTCCAGTTCGCGAATTTGATGCCGTCGTAATCGGTGCAGGTGGCGCAGGTATGCGCGCCGCTCTGCAAATTACTGAATCAGGTTTAACCTGTGCTTTATTATCAAAAGTGTTCCCAACCCGCTCTCACACGGTATCTGCCCAAGGCGGTATTACCGTTGCGTTGGGTAACTCTCACCCAGATAACTGGGAATGGCACATGTTTGATACCGTCAAGGGCTCCGATTACATCGGTGACCAAGATGCGATTGAATATATGTGTAAAACTGGCCCAGAAGCTATTACTGAGTTAGAAAACATGGGTTTACCATTCTCTCGTTTTGAGAATGGCCGGGTTTATCAACGTCCGTTTGGTGGCCAATCGAAAAACTTCGGTGGTGAACAAGCCGCCCGTACTGCAGCTGCAGCCGACCGTACCGGTCATGCCTTATTGCACTTGTTGTATCAGCAAAACGTCAAAAACAAAACTCAGGTGTTCTCTGAGTGGTATGCGCTTGATTTGGTTAAAAATCAGGACGGTGCCGTCGTTGGCTGTACAGCGATTGACATTGAAAGCGGCGAAATCGTTTATTTCAAAGCCCGTGCCACAGTACTTGCCACTGGCGGTGCTGGTCGCATTTTCGCCTCAACCACCAATGCCCATATCAATACCGGTGACGGTGTCGGTATGGCACTGCGTGCTGGTGTGCCGCTGCAAGATATGGAAATGTGGCAATTCCACCCAACAGGCATCGCTGGTGCCGGTACGCTAGTGACTGAAGGTTGTCGTGGTGAGGGTGGTTATTTACTGAATAAAAATGGCGAGCGTTTCATGGAACGTTATGCGCCAAATGCCAAAGACTTGGCAGGTCGTGACGTGGTTGCCCGTTCAATGATGACGGAAATCCGAGAAGGCCGTGGCTGTGATGGCCCGTGGGGTCCACATATCAAGCTAAAACTCGACCACTTGGGCGCTGACGTTTTAGAAAGCCGTTTACCTGGTGTTTGTGAGTTGTCGAAAACGTTTGCCCACGTTGACCCAGTAAAAGAGCCAATTCCAGTGATCCCAACTTGTCACTATATGATGGGTGGTATCCCAACTAACGTGCATGGCCAGGTGATTCATCCAAAAGCGGATGGTTCTGAGACCATCGTTGCTGGTTTATTTGCCTGTGGCGAAATTGCTTGTGTGTCGGTGCACGGTGCAAACCGCCTTGGCGGTAACTCATTATTAGACTTAGTGGTATTTGGTCGCGCCACCGGTCTGCATTTAGGTGAAGCGTTAGCAGCAACCTCGGAAAGCCGCGGCGCGACAGATTCTGATATTCAGGCTGCTTTAGCCCGCACCCAACGTTGGGAAAATACCAAAGTTGGCCAAGGTGAAGATCCGGCGCAAATCAAGAAAGATTTACAAACCTGTATGCAACTGAACTTCTCGGTATTCCGTGAAGGTGTAGCGATGGCTGAAGGTTTAGCTGAGTTGAAAGTGATTCGTGAGCGCTTGCAATATGCCCGTCTGGATGACAAGAGTTCAGATTTTAATACCGCGCGTATTGAATGTCTGGAACTAGACAACCTGATGGAAACTGCCTATTCAACGGCGGTGGCTGCAAACTTCCGGACTGAAAGTCGTGGTGCCCATGCCCGTTTTGACTTCCCGGATCGTGACGATGCCAACTGGTTATGTCACAGCGTCTACGCACCGGACACTGAGTCTATGTTCAAACGTAAAGTGAACTTAGAACCGAAGTTCCGTGAAGCCTTCCAACCTAAAGCTCGTACTTATTAAGAGGGACAGACGATGAAGAAGCTTGAATTCTCTGTTTATCGTTACAACCCTGACGTTGATAACGCGCCACGGATGCAAGATTATACGCTGGACAATCCGGAAGGTCGGGACATGATGGTGCTTGACGCACTGTTGAAGTTGAAAGAACAAGACCCAACCTTATCATTTCGTCGTTCATGCCGCGAAGGTGTCTGTGGTTCTGACGGCGTCAATATGAACGGTAAAAATGGCTTAGCGTGTATCACGCCAATTTCAGCCGTTGGCAAAGGGAAGGGCGGCAAGATTGTCGTTCGTCCGTTACCTGGTTTACCAGTCGTACGTGATTTAGTTGTTGATATGTCTCAGTTTTACACTCAATACGAGAAAGTAAAACCATATTTGATCAATAACGATTTACCGCCAGCAGGCGAGTATCTGCAATCACCGGAAGAACGCGCTAAGCTTGATGGACTGTACGAGTGTATTTTATGTGCTTGTTGTTCAACCTCTTGCCCATCGTTCTGGTGGAACCCGGATAAGTTTATCGGACCTGCTGGTTTACTTCACGCATACCGTTTCCTGGCGGATAGCCGTGATACTGCCACTGAAGAGCGACTAAACGATCTAGACGATGCATTCAGCGTGTTCCGCTGTCATGGCATTATGAACTGTGTGAATGTGTGTCCGAAGGGGTTAAACCCGACCAAAGCCATTGGCCAGATCAAATCAATGTTATTAAACCGGGCGCTGTAAAGCGCCCCTTTCTTAGCAGACAAAAGTTTCAAATGACGGTATTCACCTTTGATTGGTGGGTATCAACCAGGAAAAAATAGCCATAAAACCTGTACCATGGCTATTTTTTTGCTACTTTTTTCCAGGTGCTTCGAGATAAGGGAAAGTAAATGCACGAAGGTGTAATGAAGGCGTGGTTAGAGTCTTCTCATCTTGGCGGTGGTAACATGGCCTATGTAGATGAACTCTATGAATCCTACTTAGCTGAACCTACCAGTGTTGGTGATGAATGGCGTGAATTCTTCGCCCAGCTGCCAAAAATCGATGGTGTCGAATTGGAATCAAGGCATTCCGATGTGCGCCAGCAATTTATCGATCTAGCCAAGAACAAGCACCGTGAAGTGGTGGTTGCGCCATCGAGTGGTGGTGATGGCCGGCAGGTGAAGGTTCTGCAACTTATCAATGCTTTCCGTTTTCGGGGGCACCAAAATGCCAAACTTGATCCGCTAGATTTGTGGAAACGGCAGCGGGTTCGTGATTTAGAACTGTCTTACCATGACTTAAGTGCCGCTGATTTCGATGACGAATTTAATGTTGGCTCTTATGTGTCGACTACCGAGAACATGAAGCTTGGTGATTTGGTTTCTGCGCTGGAAACGACGTATTGCGGTTCGATTGGTGCGGAATATATGCACATTGTATCGACTGATGAAAAACGTTGGATCCAACAACGCTTAGAGTCAGTCAGCTCAACGCCGAATTATGACAAAGCCACCAAAGCTAGCATTCTCAAAGGTTTAATTGCCGCTGACGGTCTAGAACGTTATTTGTCGAATAAGTTTCCTGGTGCCAAACGTTTTGGCTTGGAAGGTGGCGATGCCATGATCCCGATGCTCAAGGCGATGATTCATCGCGCCGGTGAGCAAGGTGCAAAAGATTGTGTTATCGGCATGGCCCACCGTGGCCGTTTGAATACGTTAGTCAACGTTTTGGGTAAAAACCCTGGCAAGTTGTTTGACGAATTCGCCGGTAAATATGAAGTCGTGGGTGCCGGTGATGTGAAATATCACATGGGCTTTTCGTCTGACTTTACCACCAAAGGCGGTGATGTTCATTTAGCATTGGCTTTTAACCCGTCGCATTTGGAAATTGTAAACCCAGTGGTGATTGGTTCGGTGCGTGCGCGTCTGGATCGTCGTGGTTGTACTGACGGTTCATTAGCCTTACCTATTACTATTCATGGCGATTCGGCTTTTGCTGGTCAGGGTGTGGTTGCAGAAACTTTTAACATCTCACTGACTCGCGCCTTTAAGGTTGGTGGAACTATCCGACTGGTGATTAACAATCAGGTTGGTTTTACCACATCAAACCCAGAAGATACCCGTTCAACTGAATACTGTACTGATATCGCGAAGATGGTGCAGGCGCCAATTTTCCACGTCAATGGCGATGATCCGGAAGCGGTGGTTTTTGTCGCTCAGTTAGCTGTCGATTACCGGAATACCTTTAAACGTGATGTGGTAATTGACTTGGTTTGTTACCGTCGTAACGGACACAACGAAGCCGATGAGCCAAACGCTACTCAGCCGCTGATGTATCAGAAAATTAAAAAGCATCCAACGCCGCGTGAATTGTATGCCAATAAGCTCATTAAAGCCGGTCAGTTCACTGCTGACGAAGTACAGGCGATGATCGACGGTTATCGTGATGCTTTGGACAAAGGCGATTGTGTTGTTGAAGAATGGAAAGCCATGACCGAAGTTGCGGTTGATTGGACGCCGTTCTTAGGACATGACTGGAACACCAGTTACGATGCAAGTATGAATGTGGCTGATTTAGTCGCACTTGGTGAAAAAGCCATTGCAGTTCCGGCTGAACACACACTGCAACGGCAGGTTGGCAAGGTCTACGAAGATCGCGCTTTGATGCTCAAAGGCGAGAAAAAAATAGATTGGGGTTTTGCTGAAATTTTGGCATACGCCGCCACTGTTAATAACGGTTCTCGCATCCGCTTTGTTGGACAAGATTCTGGTCGTGGGACCTTCTTCCACCGCCATGCAGTGCTGCACAGTCAACATGACGCCAGCACTTATACACCGCTGGAACATATCAGTGCCGATCAAGGGCCATTTCAGGTCTTCGACTCAGCATTATCTGAGGAAGCAGTGTTGGCGTTTGAATATGGTTACGCCACGGCTGAACCACGCGCTTTAGTGATTTGGGAAGGTCAGTTTGGTGATTTCGCCAATGGTGCCCAGGTGGTGATTGATCAATTCTTAAGCTCAGGTGAGCAGAAGTGGGGTCGTCTCTGTGGCCTGACGCTGTTGCTGCCGCATGGTTACGAAGGCCAAGGGCCAGAACATTCTTCAGCCCGGTTAGAGCGTTTCTTGCAGCTTTGTGCAGATCACAATATGCAAGTTGTGGTTCCAACTACACCAGCGCAAGTTTACGCGATGATCCTCCGGCAGATGGTTCGTCCAATGCGCCGGCCACTGATAGTGATGTCGCCCAAATCTCTATTACGTCATCCATTGGCAACCTCAACGCTTGAAGAATTGGCCAATGGTCAGTTCCAAAACGTGATTGCTGAGATTGACGATATCAAAGCCACTGACGTCAAACGTGTGGTGTTTTGTAGCGGTAAGGTTTATTTCGACTTGCTCGAAGAACGCCGTAAACGTGAGCTAACTAATGTTGCTATCGTACGGGTGGAACAGTTGTATCCGTTCCCGCAAGACGAAATGGCACAAGTGCTGTCACAGTATCAACATGTATCGGATTTTGTTTGGTGTCAGGAAGAGCCACAAAATCAGGGCGCTTGGTACTGTAGTCAACATAACTTCTGGGCGGCAATTCCAAAAGGTGCCAGCTTGAGTTATGCCGGTCGTGATGCATCGTCATCACCAGCAGTCGGGTATTTATCGGTTCACAATAAACAGCAACAAGCGCTGGTCAACGCTGCGCTCACGCTTAGCTAACAGTGCGCTACTGTAGGTGATGATTTGGCGTCGAATATTTTTTGGCGCCAAACTGTTTGCAACCTGCAACAAAACGCTGTGGTGATGCCGCAGCCCGAATTCTGGTCAGTGTGGGTTTCTCGCACTGGCTTTGGTTTTGTAAGACTGAACACAAACGCAGACCAATCTGTAAAAAGGTGACAACGTGGAAATTAAAGTCCCAGTACTACCCGAATCAGTTGCTGATGCAACTATCGCTACCTGGCATGTAAAAACAGGTGAAGCCGTCAGTCGTGACCAAGTTCTGGTTGATATCGAAACTGACAAAGTCGTCTTAGAAGTCGTGGCTCAGGCCGATGGCGTGATGGGCGAGATCGTTCACGCTGAAGGCGCCACTGTGTTGGCCGAACAGGTGATTGGTCATCTGGATGCTGGAGCAACGGCTGCCGCTGCACCTGCAGCCTCGGCAAGTGAATCACCTGCACCAGCAACGTCGTCAGACAGTGATGACGCTTTAACGCCGTCTGTACGCCGAATGATCGCTGAAAAAGGTCTGGACGCGGCAAAAATTAATGGCTCTGGTAAAAATGGCCGCGTCACGAAAGAAGACGTAGAAAAATTCCTTGCAGGTGCTTCGTCAGCGCCAAGTGCAAAAGCTGCACCAGCCGCTGCGGCGGCGGCGCCAACTGTTGTCGTCGGCGACCGCTCGCAAAAGCGGGTACCAATGACGCGTTTGCGTAAAACTATCGCCAATCGTTTGCTTGAAGCCAAAAACTCGACCGCCATGTTGACTACTTTTAACGAAGTGAACATGAAACCAATCATGGAACTGCGTAAGCAATACCAAGACGTGTTTGAAAAACGTCATGGCATCCGTTTAGGTTTTATGTCTTTTTACGTCAAAGCGGTGACAGAAGCGTTGAAGCGTTTCCCAGAAGTAAATGCCGCCATTGACGGTGATGATATTGTTTATCATAACTATTTTGATGTCAGCATTGCGGTGTCAACACCTCGTGGTTTAGTTACGCCGGTGCTGCGCGATTGCGACAAAATGAATCTGGCGGAAATTGAAAAAGCCATCAAAGCATTGGCCTTAAAAGGTCGTGACGGAAAATTGTCGATGGATGATTTAACCGGCGGCAATTTCACCATCACCAACGGTGGTGTGTTTGGTTCATTGATGTCAACGCCTATCATCAACCCACCACAATCAGCCATTTTGGGTATGCATAAAATCCAGGATCGCGTAATGGTTGTTGATGGTAAGATGGAAATTCTGCCAATGATGCACTTGGCATTGTCTTACGATCATCGGATCATCGACGGCAAAGAGTCAGTCGGTTTCCTGGTGACGATCAAAGAATTATTAGAAGATCCAACCCGTATTTTGTTGGATATCTAATATAAGCGAGCGAAAAGGCTGCTGCTAGCAGCCTTTCAAATCATCTGGACAAAGCCAACAGGCGATGTCCAATGCGTATGGCTGCGCCGAAAGGGCAGCTACAATCAATAGAAAAACGGAAAGAAGCCATGAATTTGCACGAATATCAGGCAAAACAGCTTTTTCGCGAATACGGTTTACCTGTATCTGAAGGCTATGCGGAAGAAACTCCACAAGCAGCAGCAGAAGCAGCAGATCGTATTGGTGGAAACAAGTGGGTAGTAAAAGCTCAGGTTCACGCTGGTGGTCGCGGTAAAGCGGGCGGTGTGAAATTAGTTTCTTCTAAAGAAGAAATCCGTAACTTTGCACAAAATTGGTTGGGCAAAAACTTAGTTACGTACCAAACTGACGAAAAAGGTCAGCCTGTCAGCAAGATCCTAGTTGAAACCTGTACAGATATCGAAAAAGAACTGTACCTGGGTGCCGTGGTAGACCGTTCTAGCCGTCGCATTATTTTCATGGCGTCGACTGAAGGTGGCGTCGACATCGAAAAAGTGGCTGAAGAAAGCCCAGAAAAAATTATCAAGATGGCAGTTGATCCACTGGTTGGTGCGCAAGCTTTCCAAGCACGTGAAATCGCTTTCCAACTTGGCTTAAATGCCACGCAAATTAAACAGTTCACGAACATCTACTTAGGCCTCGCCAAGATGTTTGTTGATCTGGATTTGGCGATGATTGAAGTGAACCCATTGGTGGTGACTTCTGCCGGCAACTTGCATTGTTTAGATGCAAAATTGGTTGCTGATAGCAATGCATTGTACCGTCAGCCAAAACTGCGCGCTTTCCATGACCCATCGCAAGAAGACGAGCGTGAAGCTCGTGCTGCGCAGTGGGAACTGAACTATGTTGCTTTAGAAGGTAACATTGGTTGTATGGTCAACGGTGCCGGTTTAGCGATGGGTACTATGGACATCGTGAAATTAAGCGGTGGCCAACCAGCGAACTTCCTAGACGTTGGCGGCGGCGCCACCAAAGAGCGCGTCACTGAAGCGTTCAAAATCATCCTGTCTGACTCTGCAGTTAAAGCAGTATTCGTGAACATCTTCGGTGGTATCGTTCGTTGCGATATGATCGCTGAAGGTATTATCGGTGCTGTCGAAGAAGTTGGCGTGAACGTGCCAGTTGTAGTGCGTTTAGAAGGGAACAACGCTGAATTAGGCGCACAGAAGTTGCAAAACTCTGGCCTGAACATCATCGCTGCAAACTCATTATCTGAAGCTGCAAAAGCTGTTGTGAAAGCCGCGGAGGGCAAATAATGTCTATTATCATCAACAAAGACACCAAAGTCATCTGTCAGGGTTTCACCGGTAGCCAAGGGACTTTCCACTCAACTCAGGCGCTGGAATACGGCACGCAGATGGTTGGTGGTGTAAGCCCAGGTAAAGGCGGCACGACTCACTTAGGTTTGCCAGTATTTAACACAGTAAAAGACGCTGTTGCTGCCACTGGCGCAACTGCAACTGTGATTTATGTGCCGGCACCTTTTTGTAAAGATGCAATCATCGAAGCTGCTGATGCAGGTTTAGAGCTGATTGTTTGTATCACTGAAGGTATCCCTACGATCGATATGTTATTCGCTAAAGAATACATCGATCGTAAAGGCGTCCGGATGATTGGTCCAAACTGCCCAGGCGTTATCACGCCAGGTGAATGTAAAATCGGTATCATGCCAGGCCATATCCATAAGCCAGGTAAAGTGGGTATCGTGTCACGTTCAGGCACACTGACTTATGAAGCTGTGAAACAAACGACTGATGAAGGTTTCGGCCAATCGACTTGTGTCGGTATCGGTGGTGACCCAATTCCAGGTTCTAACTTCATCGACATCCTGAAATTATTCCAGGAAGATCCACAGACTGAAGCGATCATCATGATCGGTGAAATCGGTGGTACTGCTGAAGAAGAAGCAGCTGCTTATATCAAAGCTCACGTGACTAAGCCTGTTGTATCTTACATTGCCGGTGTAACTGCACCAGCGGGTAAGCGCATGGGCCACGCTGGCGCCATCATCTCTGGTGGTAAAGGTACAGCTGATGACAAATTCCGTGCGCTGGAAGATGCTGGTGTTAAAACTGTGCGTTCTCTGGCAGACATCGGTAAAGCACTGCGTGAACTGACCGGCTGGTAATAGCGGTTTAGTTTTGAGTGTTTGAAAAACCCGCCGAATGGCGGGTTTTTCTTTGGTCAGAATATCTTTGATATAGCACAGAAATTTCCGCATGATTTGTTAGAGTTGGACCAACTTGGCGTTGAACTGGAAACTCTGATGCCAACCGGCGTATTTCTCTGCCGTTAATCTCAAGCGCTTTGGTGATCGAAGCTAACTAAAGTGTAATAGGCAGGAAATGATGAAATAGCAGTTCCGTTGCGCGGGGCTGGATCAGGAACTATAAAAAGGGTGAACATCACAATGAAACTAAAAACTGCCGTCCTGCTCAGTGCAGTCTGGTACAGCGCCGCGCTTATGTTGGCGCCAGTTACGATGGCAACTGAACGCCAGATTGAAGCTGACGCCGTCGTCGTGACGCAACATAAAACGACGATTAATGATCAGTCGATTTCTTACAGCGCCACCACCGGTACCCAACCGGTGTGGAACGATGACGGAAAACCAGTGGCAGCAGTGTTTTATACCTACTATCAACGCACTGATATCAAAGATAAAAGTACTCGGCCATTACTGATTTCATTTAACGGTGGCCCAGGTTCCGCTTCTGTTTGGATGCAAATTGCCTACACCGGCCCCAAAGCGCTGAAAGTTGACAGCGAAGGATATCCATTACAGCCTTACGGCACCAAGCAAAACCCATATTCGGTGCTCGATACGGCAGACATTGTGTTTGTGAACCCAGTGAATACTGCGTATTCACGCGTACTACCTGATAAAGACGGCAAAATGATGAGCCGCGATGAGCAGGCGAAAATGTTTTTTGGCGTCAATGCCGATGTGAAATATCTGGCCGAATGGATCAATACTTTTGTCACTCGTAACGAGCGCTGGCAGTCACCGAAGTTTCTGATTGGCGAAAGTTACGGCACCACGCGGGTATCAGGTTTAGCGTTGGCGCTGCAAAATATGCAGTGGATGTACTTCAATGGCGTGGTGCTGGTATCGCCAACTGAAATTGGTATTAAACGTGAAGGTCCGGTTGATGTTGCAAACCGTCTGCCCTATTTTGCTGCCGCCGCCTGGTACCACAAAGCCTTACCAGCAGAGCTACAACAGCTTGATCTTGATGATTTACTACCAAAAGTTGAGCAGTTTACGATTAACGAATATCTGCCGGCTTTAGCTAAAGGTGCTTTTATCAGCGCCGAGGAAAAAGACCGGATTGCCCGGCAGGTGGCGCAATACTCTGGTTTATCACTCAAAGCAGTGCTGCAGAACAATATGGATATTCCAAACGACTTTTTCTGGAAAGAGTTGCTGCGAGAGCGCGGTCAGACGGTTGGCCGGTTGGATTCACGTTATATCGGCATCGATCGGCGTGAAGCCGGTGATCGCCCGGATTTTAATGCCGAACTGACATCGTGGCTGCATTCGTTCACACCGGCGATCAACCATTATTTACGCACGGAACTGAATTATAAAACTGATGTGAAATACAACATGTTTGGTCCAGTTCGGCCATGGGACAATAGTGATGACAATACCGGTGAAAACCTACGCCAAGCAATGGCACAAAACCCCTACCTAAATGTGATGATTCAGTCGGGTTATTTTGATGGTGCGACGAATTATTTTGATGCCAAATACAGCATGTGGCAGCTGGATCCAAGCGGTAAAATGAAAGATCGTTTGAGCTTCAAAGGCTATCGCAGCGGACATATGATGTACCTGCGTTATGAAGACTTAAAACAGTCCAATGATGACTTGCGCTCTTTTATTAAGGCCAGCTTGCCGTCGGCAAATAAGCCGGCAAAATATTAATATCAGCGTTATTCGTTTGAGACGAAAGGCGGCTTTGCCGCCTTTCGTCGTTTAAAATGATCTGTGGTAGCACTGCAACTTTTGCCGTTCTGTCGCGCTGCAGCATTCACTGCTTCTGACGGGAGGCTGCTGTCTAAACCAGAGTTTGAATAGAAAGTGATTATTCTGCTGGCCTTTAAAAGCGACTGCCAATTTGACATCAAACAAAGCCATATTCGCTACTGGTCAGCGCTGGTGTTGCTGTTATAATGCCGCCAACTGACTTTTTGTCTACGCATACAAGGACCTGAATTTTATGGCGGACATCGAAACACGCCCAACTAATTTTATCCGGCAAATCATTGATGCCGACTTGGCATCTGGCAAACACAGTGCCGTGCAAACTCGTTTCCCACCTGAACCGAACGGTTATTTGCATATCGGTCATGCCAAATCAATTTGCTTGAATTTCGGTATTGCGGTGGATTATCAGGGCAAGTGTAACCTGCGGTTTGACGATACCAATCCGGAAAAAGAGAACATCGATTTTGTAAATTCCATTCAAAAAGATGTGAACTGGCTAGGTTTTCAATGGGATGGCGAAGTTCGTTATTCTTCTGATTATTTTGATGCTTTATATGGTTATGCCGTTGAATTAATTAATAAAGGCTTGGCTTACGTTTGTTTTTTAAATGCTGAAGAGATGCGTCAGTATCGTGGCAATTTAACCGAGCCTGGCAAAAATAGCCCTTACCGTGACACCAGTCCGGCAGAAAATCTGGCGCTTTTTGAAAAAATGCGCGCCGGTGGTTTTAAAGAAGGTGAATGTTCGCTACGGGCGAAAATTGATATGACCTCGGCCTTTATTTGTATGCGCGACCCCGTGATTTACCGGGTGAAATTTGCGCATCACCACCAGACGGCTGACAAATGGTGCATCTACCCGATGTACGATTTCACCCACTGTATTTCTGATGCGCTGGAAGGTATTACCCATTCGTTATGTACACTGGAATTCCAGGATAATCGCCGGTTATATGACTGGATTTTAGATAACATCACCATCGCTTGTCATCCACAGCAAATAGAGTTTTCACGTTTAAACCTGGAATATCAGGTGATGAGTAAACGGAAACTACATACGCTGGTCGATGGCGGTTATGTTACTGGGTGGGATGATCCGCGGATGCCAACCATTGCCGGTTTACGCCGTCGAGGTTATACCGCTGCCGCTTTGCGTGAATTTGCCAAACGGATTGGCGTCACCAAACAAGACAATATTATTGAGGCAAGTGCGTTAGATTCGTGTATTCGTGAAGATTTAGATGCCAACGCACCTCGGGCGATGGCAGTCATCGACGCGCTGAAAATCACCTTAAGCAACTATCCGGCGGACAGCATTGAATGGTTAGATGTTCATAACCATCCAAAAGAAGAAAGCATGGGTAGCCGCAAGGTGCCATTTGGCAAAGTGATTTATATTGATCGCGCCGATTTTAGAGAAGAAGCGAATAAAAAATACAAACGGATGGTCACCGGTGGTGAAGTGCGGTTGCGCGGTGCTTATGTGGTGCGCGCTGACGAAGTCATCAAAGATGATGCTGGCAATATTGTTGAGCTGATTTGTAGTTACGATCCGGAGACTTTAGGTGTCAATCCCGCGGACGGCCGTAAAGTCCGTGGTGTGGTCCACTGGGTGGAAGCCTCGCAGGCAAAAGCTGCTGAATTTCGGGTCTACGATAAACTCTTCACCGTGCCAAATCCGGCGGCGGAGGAAGATTTTATTACGGTGATTAACGCCAACTCACTGACCATCAAGCATGGTTTTGTTGAGCCTAGCCTGACTGATGCCAAGCCAGAACATGCTTATCAATTTGAACGTGAAGGTTATTATTGTGCCGACAACGTCGACTTCACGAATGAAAGATTGGTTTTTAACCGCACTGTAGCGTTGCGGGATACCTTTTTCGAAGATTAAAACTACTTTGATAGCGTAAACGATTGGAGCAGAGATATATCTCTGCTCCAATCTTAGTGCAATAGGTTAGTTTGTTGATCTTACGCAATAAAAAACGGAGCCACGAGGCTCCGTTTTTATGCGCACGAAGTGCTAATTCAACGCTTGTGTCATTTCAATAATCATTTGATTATCTTTAAATAACTGCAACTTGTTGCGGTTGATTTCAACTCGGTCAGCGAGCTGCAGCTGCTTGGTAAATTGCTGCTCATAGAAGTTGGCATCGTTGCAGAACTTGCGGGTACTTACGACCGGCGCCACAGTTAGATGGTTATCTTTTTGCTGATACCCGGCGTTAAAATTATTGCAGCCAGAAAAGCCAAATAGTTTGTTGTTTTGATCAAACATCATCCGGATGTTTAGTTTTTGCGGCACGCCAATTTGCGAAACGGAACTTAAACGCCACACTACACCCTGTATTTTGGCCGGTTGAGCTTGATTTGGACAAATGGCTCCTGGCCAGAACTGGTCAAACTTATCGACAAATAACGCATCGTTATTGTCTGGGCTTTTACGCGCCGTCAAGGTCGCCACGACCGAGGTGCCATTAATCCCTGGGGTGGTTTGGTAACTACGCATCATCGGCATATGGTGTTGTGTCATCGCAATCAAATGGCTTTCGCCGGTGAGACAATCGGTAAAGCTTGCCTCGTTATCTTTGAGTCTATACATGCCGAGCAGCGGCAAGCGGCTGTCAATTTTACTGAAGTCTTGCCGGCTGAGCGTCCGATTATCGGCAGCAACTATCGGCTTGCCAGCGATATCTAACAAGATTAGATGTTGATTACTCGCAAATTGAAACGACGGCATCGGCTGACGTTGACTGGTAAAGTGCAAGGTGCGGTTGTCGAGCATCCAGCTACCTTTCACCAGTTCTACGACATTACGGTCAATAAATTCGCGACGGGCTTCAAATTTACCATCCTGATACACGTTGATGTGGTATTGCACTCCAGGGCATTTAACGCATGGCAGAGTCCCAGTAAAGGTCATATCACGGTCGATGAAAATTAAGCCAAAGTCGGTGGCAATAGATTCGGCAGTGTCGGATGCAACGACTTCATCAGGGACTAAGTCCGGCTCAATCACGACCGGCGCGACGGGTTGCACCGGTGCCGGTACCACAGTTTTTACAGGGATTGTGGTACAAGCGCTTAATAACACCACACTCAGCGCCCAGCTTTGCAACAGGCCACGGGGTAAATTGCGCACTATGCTGTTCGATAAACTACGTTTCATCAATGACAAGACCAATTCCTGACTCAAAATTTTCGCCATTATAATGGAACTACACCGCATCCGGCAGCGCTTTAACTTAATTATTTCAGCGCTGGGCTAAAGTGCGTGTCGGCGCTAGATTGAAGTGCTTAAGTATATCTTGGGCGGTTTGTGCCGGATCTTGCTGCATAAAACAATGCCCACCGGGCACCTGCCGTGCTTCGATCGCCGGGTTCAGTTGTTGCCAGCGCTTGACTGCTTTAGGCACAAATGGATAAGTTTGGTCGCCATATAGCAGTAAGGTCGGAGCGCAAGGTTTGGCAAGTTCGGTCCATAATTTGGCTGGAAACGAGCTGAAGATTTCAGCTTCGCGTTCTGGTTTACATTTTAAACTCACACCTTCGGGTTGATGGTGCAGGGCGTGCTCGATGTAGGCTTGTAATGCAGTCGGCGCCCAACCTTTAAACATCCCGCGATCTGTCAGATAGTTTGCAACATCATCGCGCGCGGGCCAGTGTTGTCGACGATTTAAGGCTTTTTTCGCGTATGGATTACGATGATACAGACCTAGGCTTTTGAGCAACCGCATACTGTTCAGTAGGTAGGGGGGGAATAACACCGGATCAAGCAAAATAACCTGCGAAAACGGACTGTCGGTGCGGCTATTGATGAGCGCCGTTAACACGCCGCCAAAACTGTGGCCTAACGCATATACCGGCACCGCTCCATGCTGCTGAAATTGCGGCAAATGGGCAATCAATGCGGCTAGTGCGATATCCGCACTTTGATGCCAACCAATAAAATCACCGCCATGATCGCTGTCGCCATGCCCCTGCGCATCAGATAAGAATAAATCAAAATGTTCGGTCAGTAGACTTAGCATTGGTTGATACATCAGACTACAAAAACCGTTGCCATGTAATACATGCAACAGGGGTTTGCCGGAGGGGATCGAATGCTGGCCACGCAAAGTAAAGCCGTAGTGAGTGGGGTAGCTCCAAGGTTGTAACTGCACTATAAACTCTCAAGTACTTACTCTAAAGAGCAACATGCCATGCTTTGTTGGTCGATGCAAGCCGATAAAAAAACCACCCGTAGGTGGTTTTAGTCTTAAATGCTAACAAACTAACTTAGAAACGATAAGTTCCTTTGGCATAATAATAACCACCGTTTATACCCATAGGGGACGTTTCGTAGTAGACGCCGCCCCAGTTATTGTTCGGTATGCCTGTGGCAGATAAATCAATTTTTTCAGCTTTGGTATCAAAGATGTTTTGTGCGCCAACAGACACAACCCAGCTATCGCTGAAGTTATAACTGACTTCAAGGTCAAAAGTTGTTTTGGCGGCAGCATTTTTCTCGGTACCTGGATCACCCGGGGTGCCAACCCAATCTACGTGCACGCCTTGGTACTGGCCGAAATAATTTTGCCGAACAAACATCGACCAATTATCCCAGTTCTGGTTCCAAGTTAAGGTAGCGCGATGATTTGGTAAATCATTTTCTAAGCGTGAAATTTTATCCGGACCTGTGATCGCCTGACCACCGAAAGGTGTTCCTACTCTGTCAACATTGGTGTCTGTCCAGTTGTAGGCAAAGTTTAAGCTTGTCGTGCCGTCAAACCACATAGTGCTGTAACTTGCTACTAAATCAATGCCTTGCGTTGTAGTGTCAAAGTCATTAGTAAAGAAACTCACCTGCTGGATGGAGTCGACGTTTTTAACCCCGGCCGCTTTTAAAGCCACCCTGTTGGCCGCGGTTAGATCAATTTTACTCGATTGCGTGATCCTGTCCGTCACTTCGATATTGAAATAATCAAGTGTTACAAAAATATCACCACCGCTATACACAAGGCCCGCGGCGTAGCTGATTGACTCTTCTGGCGTAAGTTCTTTACCACCGAGTTCTATCGAAATTGGGTTGGTAGGTCGTAACAATGCCGAATCAACCAGTACACCACCAGACAGGTTGGTTTGAACGTTACTGACGTTACTTTGGCCGACAGTCGGTGCGCGAAAACCAGTGCTGTGCGAAGCTCGTAATGCCCAGTCGTCATTGAGGCGGTATTGGCCCATCAGTTTATAATTTACGGTAGAACCAAACGAGTCGTAATCTTCAAAGCGTAAAGCCGCGCCAGTTCGAAAGTTTTCGGTAATCTCGGCTTCGACGTCGCTATAAAGCGCATAGTTGCGACGGTGGTAGACGCCGGCATCTTCAGGTTTAAACCCAGGGAAACCGTTTGAGCCAATACTAAAACCTTGACTGACATAAGGGCCAACGGAATAGGATGCAACATCACCAGCAACGACTTCAAAGCTTTCTTCAGTCCACTGCGAGCCAAAAGCCACCGAAACATCTTGATATAAACCTAACGGCACAAATTTGACAAAGTCGGTACTAAAGGTTTTCTCAAGTTGAATATAGCGACCTGGACTAAATTCAGTCGGGGTTTCAGGGCCGAGCGAAGCGTTGATAGTATTGGTCATTTTGTAGGTCGATTCATTCCGACCCACGCTGCCGCTTACATCATACATGATGTCTTCTAACCAGCCTTCTTTAAAGGAGCCTTTGGTCCCCATCGCTAACGCAGTATCCGTGACATTGCCACCAAAAGTCGGGGTAAAGCCACCAGGGAACATCTCATTAAAAGCAAAGCAATTTTGACCAACAGGGGTGTTTTTATCTGCAATTTTTAAATAATCGGGTTGTGTTAACACGTTGCCACTGGTGACTTTAACCGTTGGGCAGGCAATGGCCGGATTTAACTGCGCGACCAACAAGGATGCCCCGCCATCATTTGAAAATACACCGCCTCTGTTATGCGGATTCCGATAATAAAAGCCGCCGACGACATCGCGCTCTGAATAGTTGCCGAACATATATGCTTCGCGACCATTGCCAAGGTCAAGGCCTGAATTCACAAACATGGTGATATCGTCGTTAATTTCCGGTGAGCCCCAAATTTGCGTCATCGGCGCTATCGCGGTATTGCCGGCTGCAGTTAAACCCAAGGCATCGGCGCTTTGCGC
>JBBKWN010000169.1:0-16957 GCA_037968955.1 Rheinheimera sp.
ACCCAACCCAACCCAACCAATACAGGCTGGGTTGGAGCTGTTATCGGTTAGATAGGCGAGCCGGGAGGTGGCAGTAATGCTTTGATTTTTTAAAGTATTAAAGTATTAAAGTAATGGGGCAGGTCTTTCTTTCTGCCTTTTTTAGTCGGATGGCAGAAGACATTAGACCTGATTCTTAGAGTCCCCACAGATAACTGATAATCTTTATCATAGTCGCCATTTCAGCTTACGGTCATGCTGACCAGAACGAGGGTTACATCGGGCTGAAGATGGAAGAGATCGAAGCCTATGAACACACACAGCACCCGGTTGAGTCAAAGATGGGCTATAGCTGCTGATCCCAACTTGAACACTGCAAAAACCGAGTATTTTGGCTTGATAGTGCCGAAATATAAATATTCGGAAACGATCAAAATAACCTAGGACGCGTCCGTATCGTAAACTCCATTCCATGTCCCTGGGTGCTGCTTTGGACCGTGAACGCCGTTCAAATCGGTCTTCACAAACAATGGCAAGATCAGTAGCGCAAGCCTTCCCGGGATTTGTGGCATGACCATGATCGGCCACTCCAGAATTCCAAGCGCAGCATGCAAAATCCGCTCGATTGTTTGCAATCGCAAATGCTTTTCTTCGGAGGCCGGACCCCAGCGATACTGATAATTAAGCCAGTTTGGTGCAGTCACAGGCACCGTTGCTTCTTCGACTGAAACAAGTTGGTATTTCGTGCTGCTGTCAAAGGAGTCCCCACCCTTCTTGGTGTCATTGCGCAAGCTGAATGTCACGCCGGCAGGAATACCACCTGGGGGAACGGAAATATGATTAGATTCATTCAAGTCCTCGGCAGCATAATTCGCGTGACCGTTCAATGACGCGTAAACAACGATGTTCTGTTTGTCTTTAACGCGTTCGAGTTGGGCGACCCCTTCTTTGTCAAAAAATTGGCCTGAGCTGTGCTGAGACAGCCAAACACCAATCAGTTTTTTGGTGGAATTGTCTATCCGTAACACCACGCATTCCCAGTCTCCGTAATGTTCGCCAAGTGGGCTAAGATCGACCTTTTTATCCTCGTGGGCAACTTTCCCAAATATCTTGCCCTTAACAATCGCTGTTCCAGGACCGTTGTAGGCGTACAGATACCAAAATTGTATGTCGGTATGTGTGTGATCTGCAGGCCAATGCGTATGCACGTAACAAACTGCGGATTTCAAGTTTCCCGCCTTGCCAGCACTGTCAATTTCCAACCAGTATTGTTCATCATCAATGCCTCCTGTGGGAAGTTGCGATTGATTTGGATGGGGCACTGACGTTCCGTTTTTGTGATGAAGTGTTGCGTGTTCCAAAAGCCAATCGACGGAGCAAAATTTATACTTCTCGTCAGGATGAAACCTGATTGTCGGGCCATAAGTTTTAATGGCTGTTACCAACTCTTCCTCAGTCAATGTGTTGTGGGGCGCGTCGGATATTGCCCAAACATATCCGGGTGATGAGGTGTCTGGCGGGGACAGATCACTGCCGTAGGTTGGTTCCTCTCCTGCCTTAAATAGGCCGCCGCCACCGGTAAGGCCGAAACTTTGGAAAGGTCCGGGAAAGTCACTCCCATCAATGTGATAGATTGGTCGTGCCAAAAAAACGCCGTCCTTGCCATTGCAATTGTGACCGTCCCTGCGGAAAAGTGCGACATCCAATTTGCCTTGTGGACCAATAGGGTGTGTCGATCCTATAAAAGGATTAGGCGTTATAAAGGGGGTATCCATGCAATATGAATCAGGCGACACCTCGAGAGACATTGGATACGGTGAGTTGTTTTTTATTGTAAGGGAGCATTGAGTGCCCATTGCAAAATTCCTTATTAAAACCGACATTTTCCAAGTGGAATGACTTCAAGTATAGACCTTCATCTTCAAGCTGTAGGTTTGAGCTGTTCAAAAATTGAGCTGCCAAGTGGAGCAGAGTATAGGTAAAATAAAACGTCATTTTTGATAAAATGAAAATACATGATGCTCCATAGAGATTAATCTGAATGATAACAAAGGCTTGAAAAAAAATTGTTTGCACTGTGATAAAACTAACAAGACTGTGCGCTCTGTGCATGGTGCAGTTGAGCTGGAAGTCCCGCGCGACCGCAATAGCACCTTTGAACCTAGGCTGGTGAAGAAAAGCGAAAAACAGCTGGGCGGTTTTGACGAACGCATCATTTTGCTGTACGCCCGCGGCATGTCGACCCGTGATATTCAAGCGCATTTTGAAGAAGCCTATGATGTAGAAGTGTCGCCAACCTTTTTTTCTCAGGTGAACAATGCGGTGCTGGATGAGGTCAAAATCTGGCAGCTACGACCCTTAAATGCGGTGTATCCGATAGTTTATCTGGACTGTCTTGTAGTCCGGAGCCATTCAAAACAAAGCGGTTTATCTAGCAATTGGCGTCAACAGTGACGGTGAAAAAGAGCTGCTGGGCCTTTGGTTGTCGCAAAACGAAGGCGCTAAATTCTGGCTCAGCGTGATGAACGAATTGAAAAACCGCGGCGTGAACGACATATTTATTGCCTGCTGCGATGGCCTCAAAGGCTTTCCCGAAGCGATTGAAGCGGTCTACCCTAAAACTCAGGTGCAGCTGTGTATTGTGCATCAGGTGCGTCACAGCCTTAGATTTGTGGGTTGGAAAGAGCGCAAGGAAGTGGCTGCAGACCTGCGAACTATCTACGGTGCCGCCACGCTGCAACAAGCCGAACAGGCGCTGGATGAGTTTGTTGCGACCTGGGATGAAAAGCACCCCAGCATCAGCCAGTCCTGGCGAAACAACTGGAGTCGGCTCAGTGTATTCTTCGACTATCCACCTGAAATCCGAAAGGTCATTTACACCACCAACGCGATTGAATCACTCAATGCCAGCTTACGCAAAGTCACCAAAACCAGACGCTCATTCCCGAATGACGATGCAGTGTTAAAGCTGCTCTATCTAGCTTTGCATCAAATTGCGAAGAAGTGGACAATGCCACTGCGGGACTGGAAACCAGCGATGAATCAGTTCATCATCATGTACGGTGACCGCGTATCACTATGACAAACAGCCACTTACACAGGAAATTTTACATACTCGCTGTATGGGTATTGCAGTTTATAATGCGAAGCGGTAACCGAAGCTCAGTTTCAGTGCATTTATCTCTTGGCCTTTGCCTTTAAATAAATACAGGCCTTCAGCCCGAACAAACCAGTCTGAAGCCAGTGTCCATTCAGCGCCTAAGCCCAGCATGGCCTGTGTTACTGAACCATCCCACATACATTTGGTAAAGCGCAGACTGTTCGTCGGATTGACCCCATCACTCAGTGTATGGGTAGCAGAAAAACCTTCCAGACGCGGGCATGCTTGAGTCGTGCCTTGTTGATAAAGCACTTCTTCAACTGACTGTCGTGTCACACCGGCGCGGTAGAACAGCACTGCATCTTTAGCGAGGCTGGTTTTCCCCAAGGCCGAAATAGACATACCCTTACTGTTGTATTGGTTCTTAATGCCATAGTTTTGCGCAGTAAAAGAATTCGGCTCACGCGCCATGTCGTCGTTGAATTGGTCGTAACTCAGTTCTAGCGACCATTGCGGATTAAAGCTATAACCGGCGCTCATCGACGACCCAAAGTCTTTATCGTCGAACGGCTTTTCGGTTTTGCTATAAACAGCACCGGCGGCAGTATAGAAATCATTTGCGACGACCGGAGCTGTGATGATTGTCAGTAAAACACAGGCAATTTTTGAAATATTAGGCATTAATTCGGTACTCCTCCGTGATGTAAGAATCCGCGCTAAATAACTCGATAGATAATAACGCTATATATTTTTCATTTTACTTTTTATGCTTTTTTTTCACTAAATGCCCTAAAGAAGGGGCAGAGGATCGTGCCAAATAAATATCTCAATCACAATGAAGATGTAAGTTAATGAGTGTGTTTGCACGGCCACTCTTCGGCTGAAAGCAGTAGAACACCAGTCCTTTTTTCAACCAACATGACCGTCGCTTTGACGCTCACTTCACTTCAGCAAACCCCAACCCAACCCATGCAGGCTGGGTTGGGGCTGTTGTCGGTTAGATAGGCGAGCCGGGTGGTGGCAGTAATGCTTTGATTTTTGACAAGTTCGCTGCATCTTTTTGCGCTTGAATTGCCAGTTGCAGCATGAACTTACTCGGTGCATCGTTGGCTTTGGCCATGCTTTGCTGGATGCTTTGCAACTGCGCCATTAAATCAGCCCGAATTTCCGGTGCCAGCTGTTCCGACTGCGCTAGTTGGGCCAAGGCTTGTAAATAGCTAACTTGCAACCGCTGGCTTAGCAAGGGTTTGGCCGGGGCGGGTGTTTGCAGTTGTTGCCACACATCACGCAATAGCTTGGCAACTGACGGCACCGCTGGATCGGCTTGATGTTGCCATTGCAGTCGCGCCAGTCGTTCGCTATTGAGTAAAATGTTAAAACTATGCTGCGCGGCCGCTTCCGCGAGCGACAACGGGTCGAGCACCGCGCCGGTGTAGCCTGCCGGACTTTCGCGACTGCGCTCATAACCATAAGCTTTAGGTGGAATTGCGTGTTCTGCAGCAGCGGGCAGTGCCAGCGTTGCCGGATTGACGGTGTTCAATAAGGCGCGCAGTGCTCGTTGCTGCTCAAGGCCTGCCACAGCACGATAATGCAGGGGTTCACCAGTAGTTTTGAGCTGATAGCGATAATCGTAGCCACCCAGCCATTTACCGGCAGCTTCCGCCTGATAACGATGGGAAAAATACACCGGCACCAAAATTTCGGCTAAATCGGAATAGGGCCGGCCTTGGGCTAAGGCCTTGCTGTCGAAGTTATTCAATGCGGTGGTACGAAGTTTTAATACCCGTTCCAGTTCGCTCACCGCATCAGCGCCATTGTCCCACAAGCTAGAGGAGGCATGCGCCAAGTGAGCACCGTTGCTGTCCGGATCGGAGGCAAAGCGAAAACCTGCTTGATGGGATTGGTGAATAAAGTTGATGCGGGCTTGGTCATCCGCAAAATCGCCATAGCCATATTGAATCACCCGTTTGTCCCAATCACCAATGCCACTGGCATAAGCGCTGGTTAATGAAACCTGGTTATTGGTACCAAGGCTTATCAGCGGATGTGGATAATCCATCACCGAAGCGCGGTCTTTATTACTGGCGGCAAAGTTGTGGGCAATGCCAAGGGTATGGCCGACTTCATGGGCGGCTAATTGCCGGATCCGCGCCAATGCCATTTCGCTCAAAGCTGCGCTGGCGTTTTGTTCGTCATCGCTTGCAGTGAAGTCACTCGCTGCGTTGGCTTCATGGTCGGTATTAGCCGTCGTTGCGGCGGTAAATGGCGCCGTCATACCTTGGGCGATTAAATAATCTTGCCGCACACGCAGCGAGCCTAAAGTGACATGGCCTTTGATAATTTCACCGGTACGTGGATCGGTCAAACCATAGCCATAAGACCAACCCCGAGTGGCGCGGTGCACCCATTGGATCACGTTGTAGCGCACATCTAAGGGGTCGGCATCTTCGGGTAACATTTTAACCTGAAATGCATTTTTATAACCGGCAGCGGAAAAAGCCTGATCCCACCACGACGCACCTTCTAATAAAGCCGAGCGCACTGGCTCCGGTACTCCGGGGTCGAGGTAATACACTATCGGTGTTACCGCTTCACTGCTGGCGGCGGTCGGGTCTTTTTTCTGCAAGCGATGTCTTGGCACAAAACGCTGCATCATGTCAGCGGCAATGGGTACTGCGTAGTCTTTGTAAGCAAAAGACCAAAAACCACTTTCCGGGTGAAACGGCCGCCCTTCAAAGCCGTCATCGGGCAATTGCACAAAACTATGGTGCAGGCGCACGCTAATGTTGTAGGGATCGGGCGCCACTTGCTGCACAAATTCGCCAGGCTTATCACTGGTAAACGTGAGGCTGGCTTCAAGCTCAGTATTGTTTGGGAACGATTTAGTGCGCGGCCAATACAGCGCCGAGCGGCTGCTGTCTAAGCTAAAGTCGCCTTGCTGACGCGCTTTTAAACTCCGAGCAACGCCGTGGCTGTCGCGCAGCGCAAAGTGGGTTGCATCCAGCAGCAGCGATGTTGTATTGCGGGCTACCACCGGAAATCCCCACAACACCGAACTGGCAAAAGCTTCGTCGATGGAACGTTGCTCGAGCGAATTGTTCGACACCGCCCGATATTGAGTATTGCGCTGGCGCAGCAGTACTTTATCACCGGCATTTTCGAACACTACAAGCTTGGCGTCGAGGGCCATCAGCTGGCCGCGATCCAGGCCAATATCATTCGAGCCTAAGCCTTGCGGCAAGCTGAAATAATACAAATATTGCGGGGCATTGTTGGCAACCTGCAGGTAAATTTTGCCATTGTCCGCGTCAGCATAGATGGGAATAAGGCCCGCTTGGTGCGTCATCGTTTTGGTAAAGGCGGTAATGGCATCTTCGGCGGCGGTGGGTGGCGCTGGCTGGCAAGAAATGAGTCCTACCAGCAATGCCAATAGTAAATATCTGATTGAATTGATCATTATGTTCTCCCTGAATACTGCAGAATTTATTATCACTATTTCTAGGTAAAAGCTACGTTCGGTTGCTATGTTTATCAATGTAGTAAAACGTGTTGCCGGCGACTCGGCAACCTTTGACAGTCATTTTGACCAAGCACCAATGGAGGCCAGCATGAATAGCGATATTTCTGAAGGTAAATGGCGTGAAATGAAAGGCTCTGTGAAAGAAAAATGGGGCAAGCTGACGGACGATGATTTGCTAGAAGTTGAAGGCCAGCTAGATAAATTTTGCGGCAAAATGCAAAAATATTACGGCATGAGCCGTGAAAATGCAGAACAAGAGTTTAATCGTTTCAAAGATTAAACCACACCAAAGGGCCCGAGCGGGCTCTTTTTCAAAGCATCTATCAGCCCGTGATGCTGAGAGCGGCATCAAAAGTGGATATTTTCCGCCAAGCCAAGCCGAGCGCAGTGATCGCAATTAGCTAAGTGATCGCAATGCTCTAAGTGATCGCAATTCGCTAAGTGATCGAAATTATCGAAGTGACACGAAAACTCCACCACCAACAGCGACAAAAATGCCCCCGCGTGTTTATCCGAACAAGTGTTTACCCAAACAAGTGTTTACCCAAACAAATAAGTCAGGCGCATTGAGTACACCATAACGCCTTGCTGTCGCACTGGCGCGAGTTCGCCAGCCCTTGCGGCTTCAATTACTAGATTGCTGGCTCATTAATTGGCTTGTTTGGCAATGCTGCAGATCACGCCAAGAACAGTGTCGACGTTCTTGGCTGCATTCTCCACATTTGCGATAACCCCGCTGATTTGCACAATATATTTCGCCAAAGGATGAATTGACCTGTTCTGTAATGTCTGTGGTTATCCTATCGGGTGACTTTTTGCGATCCCAACTCCCGATATGTCGACAAGCATGATTGGTTTTGTCGTGGCGAAGGATTGAAATTAACGTTGGCGGCAGCAATGATCAAATAACTACTTGGCAATTGAGGAACAGCGATGAGCACAGAAGGTTATACCCCGCCTAAAGTTTGGCAATGGGACCCACAAAATGGCGGCGCTTTTGCCAGCATCAACCGGCCCGTCTCTGGGGCGACTGCGCAAAAAGAATTGCCACGTGGCAAACATCCGCTCCAGCTGCATTCGTTGGCGACGCCTAATGGTGTCAAAGTCACCATTATGCTCGAAGAATTGCTGGCGGCAGGCCATAGCGGTGCAGAATACGATGCTTGGCTGATTAACATCCACGAAGGTGACCAATTTGGCAGTGGTTTTGTTGAGATAAACCCCAACAGTAAAATCCCAGCACTGCTGGATTTATCGGGCGAAAAACCGCAGCGGATATTTGAATCGGGCGCTATTTTGCTGTATTTAGCCGAGAAGTTTGCCGCTTTTTTGCCAACCGATGTCGCCAGTCGTACCGAAGTGCTGAATTGGCTGTTTTGGCAAATGGGCAGCGCGCCTTTTCTTGGTGGTGGTTTTGGTCATTTTTATGCCTATGCCCCCGAGAAATACGAGTACCCAATCAATCGTTATGCGATGGAAACCAAGCGGCAACTGGATGTGCTCGACCAGCAGTTAGCCAAGCACCCATTTGTCGCCGGTGACGAATATTCGATTGCGGATATGGCCATTTGGCCTTGGTATGGTGCTTTGGTGTTGGGACGGTTGTATGACGCTGCTGAATTTCTTGATGTACAAAGTTACCCCCATCTGCAGCGCTGGGCCAAAGTTATCGACCAACGACCGGCAGTGCAACGAGGGATGAAAGTGAACCGTAATTGGGGTGAGCCACAAGCGCAACTGCCCGAGCGGCATAGTGCTGACGATTTTACTAACCCGACGCCGACATAACCCAGCGCGCGTTGCGGCTGAGTGTGGCTGAGCCATTGCTGGCTCGTCTTTGCGTGAAGTTTTTGCGCTAAGTCTTTGCGTTAAGTCTTTGCGTTAAGTTGTGGTGTTAAGTCGCTCAGTCGTCGCCTGCAATAGTCGCTGGCGGCTCGCCGCCAAGTTCGTCGCCTAGTTCGTCACCAAGTTCGTCAAAAAGTGCAGCTGCCTCCGCTGTGCCGGCGGTTGTGGTATCGGCAAGCGGCGTTGCCTGCGCAAAAGGTAACGCGCTGCTAGCTTGTTGCTGATACTGGCGCACCATCGATTGTTCTTCTTGGCAATAATGGGCAATGGCATGGTGCAGGCTTTGGATGAGCGTGGCCGGCGCTGCTTGAGTGTCGCCGGCACTTTTGTGGCGCTGCTCGGGTTCATGTTGCTCGGGTTCATGTTGATTGGGTTCGGGTTGATTGGGTTCGCGCTGCTGTTGTTGGCGCGGATGGGCTGGCGGTAGCGGGCTTGTGGCCGGAAGAAACCGATAAAAACCGGATCGGATCACCGGTTCAAAACCACGCTGCAGCTTATGTTCACCTTGCGCGCCAGCGTCAAATGCCGTTAAACCCTGTTCGATACAATAGTTGATGCCACTGTAATAACAACATTCAAAATGCAGCCGATCGTACGTGTCGCTGCAACCCCAATAGCGGCCGTATAATTTGTCATTTGAGCGAAAACACAACGAAGCCGCCACCATTTTTTCGCCCTGCCAGGCACTAAACACCACTATTTTTGCGGCCAACTCGGCGCCCCACAGCCGAAAAGTGTGCTCGGTCAGATATCCCTGATGGCCGGAACGCTTTAGATAAGTGGCGACATAAAATTGATAAAACTGTTGCCAAAATGCCGCATCTAACGCGGTGCCCGTCAGGGTGCGCAGGACTATCCCCTGTTGCAGCACCAAACTACGCTCTTTGCGAATTTGCTTGCGTTTGCGCGCCGTTAACGCCGCTAAAAAGTGCTCAAAGCTGTTATAGGCTTGATTTTGCCATTCAAATTGTACATCAAAGCGCTCCAACCAACCGGCAGCCCGAAACAACGCTTGTTCGGTTTTACCGGCATATAAACATTGCCAATGACTTAATTGTCCAAGCGCTGGCGCAGCGGTTATTGTGTGCGCGCCGGTGGCAGTGGCGGCATTCTTGAGCGGTGCATTCTTTGAACGATCATTCTTTAGCTGAGCACTGCTTAAGGGGGCCGTGTTTTGAGGATCACTGTTTAGAGGAGCAGTATGTATCTCGCTTAGGTATTGCTGGAACAGGGCAAGCACGCTAGTGGCATCAACCCCGGCTTTGATGCCGATCCTGGGCCCTTCGGCGGGTGTAAAGGGCACTGCCAATAACAGTTTGGGGTAATAGCGCACTTGATAACGCTGGTACGCCTCAGCAAATACCCGGTCAAACAGATATTCGCCATACGAGTGTTGTTTTAAATAAGCCGGCGCCGCCGCGACGAGAGTGCTGCCTTGCCATAGCAGCAAATGTTGCGGCTGCCAACCGGTCCCGACACCCACACTGCCGCCAATTTCCAAGGCTTGTAAAAACTCATGGCGGCAAAAAGGGTAGTCAGCGGCAAATAGCGAATTCCAGTCGCTGGCGCTTATGTGGCTGATGGAGCTGAGAATATCGAGATGCATAACTTCGTTATTTGGCAATGAGGAGCGTCGATTGTGCCTGTATTGGCGTGCGCTTGTACAGCCAATTGCCGTGTTATTCGTCAATGTCAGCGGCCGCTGCCGCGCTGCCAAACCGTATTGTGGTGCTGATATTTCGCGGTAAAATGATGCAAAAAAGTAATTTTATTTAAAGTTTGATTTGCTAAATAATGGTTGAAAATTTAGGACATTAAGGTAACTTGGCGCACGACAGCGGCAGCTGTTCGGTGGTGAAAAGTTGTTGCTGAGCGCTTACGAGAGCGTTTATAAAAGCACTCAGATAAACGTCGTGGCGTAGTAGCCACAATATCTCAGTGACAGCACACCAAAATCATGGACGTTGATCACGGCTCGGCCAAGCAGGGAGGTTCTACCATGCAAGCAAACTTTGCTCTTGCAGTGTTAAGTACGTTGTTATTGATGGGGTGTGGCGGCGGTGGTGGTGAAAGCCCGACCCAGCCGGTGACACCCGAATTACCGCTCTATCTGGTTTCAACCCAAGTCGGAGCTGGTGGCAGTGTCAGCCCGAGCAGTGTGCAGGTGCGCCAGGGCATGACCAGCAGTTTAAACGTGACCGCTGCCGTTGGCTTTACGGTCGATAGCGTCAGCGGTTGTGGCGGTAGCTTCAGCAACGGCACTTTTACCACCGGCGTCATAAATGCCGCCTGTACTGTGACTGCCAGTTTCAAAAAATAACAACTGCTGCTAACCGCTAAAGCCAGCAGCGGCGGCACCATCACGCCCGCTTCGCAAAGTGTTAGCTACAACGAGAGTGCCGAATGGTCGGTCAGCGCTGACAATGGTTATCTGATTGACGATGTGACCGGTTGTGGCGGTTTCTTAAACGGCGTTGTGTATCGGACCGCCAATGTGACCGCCGCTTGTGAGGTCAACGCCAGTTTTAAAAAACGCCGTTTTACCGTCAGCGCCAGTAGTGGCGCGGGTGGTACAATTAGTCCAGTGTCACAACAGGTTGTGCATGGTGATAGCGCTTTACTTAGCCTCAAGGCTGATAGCGGTTTTTTGATTAGTGCAGCCAGCGGTTGTAATGGTCAGTTGCAAGCGGACAGCTACCGTACCGGCGCGGTCATTGCCGATTGTAAAGTGGAGGCGGTATTTGCCGCCGCCAAGTTTCAAGTAACAACAGCAGCAGCCACCGGTGGCCGCTTGAGTCAACAAAACCCACAAGTCAACTATGGCGAAACATTACAACTGACCCTGTTGCCTGATGCTGGTTTTGATATCACCACCGCGTCTGGCTGTGGTGGCAAACTGCGCGGAGCCGTATTCACCACCGGCCCCATCACTGCGGCTTGTACTGTGACCGCCCGTTTTAACGCCGATAGCATTGTGGTTTTTCCTGACCCACAACTTGATAAAGTGGTGCGCCAGACCTTACAGCTTGATGATCGCAGCGACATTGCAAAAACGCAGTTGCAACAGCTGACCACTTTGCAGATGAGTGGGAAGCAAGTGGCTGATTTACAAGGCTTGCAATATGCAACCAAGCTGACAGTGATCAATGCACAAAGCAACGCTATTGCCGATTTAAGCCCATTGCAGGGGCTAAACCAGTTGCAAGAACTTTGGCTTGGTTATAACCCGATTGGCGATTTAACGCCGCTTCGGCAGTTAAGTAGTTTGCGTAAGTTGCATATCTTTGATGCCTTGGCGACAGATTTAAGCCCGCTGCGTGGCTTAGCTTTGACCGATTTGGGGCTGAGCACGCCGGCGGTGCTCGACTTATCACCGCTGCAAGAGATGCCGCTGCAGTATTTTTATTTATGGTTTAGCGGCAGTTCCGATCTCAGCCCGCTGGCCAATGCGCCGCTGCGTTATATGGATGTGCAAGGCAGCAACGTGCAAGACTTGTCGGTGCTGAAAAATTTGCGCTTGATGTGGGGTATCAACATTTCCAATACGCTGGTGCTTGATCTAACACCGTTACAGCAGATCCAGAATTTGGCGTCGTTATCGTTATATCAAAGCCGGCTGCAAGATTTGACCATTTTGGAAAACCTCAATCTAAGCCCATCGGCGGCACTGTATATTTCCGGTTGTATCGACCAAAACGGTTATTCGCGTCATCTTGAGCAGTTAAATGCGCTGAAAATTAAACGTAATTTAAATTTGTATGTGGGTGCTGATAAACGGAGCGACTGCGCTGACACCCTTGTCGGCACCTCTTTTAGCCTGAATGCGCAAGTGTCGGATCGGACCTTAGGCTATCACTGGCAAATCACCGGCAACAGCCAGCCAGTGCATTGTGCTTTGTATTTGGATTTGGACGACCAGCAGCCAGGCAATCCTGCGTCATCGTTGCAGGCTTGTGCAGCAACCGGCAGTGCCACTTATGCCGGTTATCAGGCTGATCAATTTCGCCCTTCAATGTGGTTTGACAATGGTATTGGTGGCGAAAAGTTAATTACCTTAGCCGAAGTTGGCGTGGCGCCTGCGACGGCCAAACTACAAAGTTTGGACTTGAGCCAATTAACCATCTCAATGAAACCACAATTGGTCGCCAGCCGTGATGGTTTGTTACGACTGCATGTCACGGCAAATCAAAGCCCGCTGCTGCTGCCGCAATTTCAGCTGGAGCTAACGCTGAACGGCAATAGCCAACGTTTCAACACCATCGCCCCTAAGCGACTGCCGCCAAGCAAAGTACATCGTAGTCTGTCGGATGCTTATCAAGCCGTGATCCCGGCAGCTTGGATGCAGAGCGGTTTGCAAATCACGGTGTTGCAGGAAGGGCAGCCGGTGCGCACAATGCGCCCGGAGTTTGCGCCAGCACGACCACTAGCAATCCGTATTGTGCCCATTCAGCTGGGCGAGCAAGTGGCGGTGTTGCCGGATATTGCCGCCATTCAGGCTGCGGTTAAAACGTACTGGCCGTTCAGTCAGGTCGAGGTGCGGGCGAGGGCGCCTTATCAGCTAAAAGCGGCTGGCACTCAATCGTCAGCCTATATTATGTTGCCGGAATTAAGAGACTTGCGCGCCATTGAAGGTGAAGACGTGTATTACTACGGCTATTTTAAACCCGAGATGGGCGACGGCTGCTGTGGCGGCCTTGGGTATCTCGGCCTGCCGGTTGCGGTTGGTTTTGACAATGACAATGGCGAGATTTTGGCGCATGAGCTTGGCCATAACTTTGGCCGACAACATGTCGACTGTGGCCGACCAAATGGCCCTGATACGGCTTATCCTTATGCCGCAAACACCGTCGGCTCTGTTGGTTTGAGCTTAGATTTAACTCAGTGGAAGTCACCGGCTAATCACACCGATCTCATGTCCTATTGCAGTCCAAAGCATGTTTCAGATTACAACGTGGCAGCCGTGCAGAGCTTTGTGCAAAAAACACCACCGGCCGTTTTCCCTGCCATGTCAGCCGCCCCAAACCAGCTTGAGCAGCAAAGTAGCGCTGGGCGCGGTTTGTATCTCTCTGGAACGATTGACGGCGGCACAGTGCACATTCGCACCTTGGTGCCGTTGTCGCGCGCGCCACGTGATCAAGGCCGTGCTAACCCAAGCGGCAACGACCAGCTCGGCAACGAACAGCTCGGCAACGAGCAACGTGGTAACGACCCACGAGGTCACGACCCGCGTGGTCAAGACTATGTGATGCGGGTTTTAGATAGCAACGGCCTCTGGTCAGAATATGCTTTTCAGCTGCTACAGATTGACCATCAGCCCCTCACCAGCGCTCGGGAATTTCAGCTGGAATTACCACAGATGGTCATCCAACGTGTTGAAGTCTGGCAGGCCGATAGGCTGGTGGCCGAACAGCAAAACGACACCGCGCGCGCGGCGACAAAAACATTAGCGCAGCAACAATTGACGCTCAGTGACATTCAACTGCAAGAAACAGCCAATGAAATTTGCGTCCGTTGGGCTGGCGGTGCTGAACGCTCATTGAGCCTGCTTTATCAGCTTGATGGCACGGACAGCGTGCTGGCGCTCAATGAAACGGCCAACGAATTCTGCCGTGACAGCAGCGCGTTAGCACCAGGTGGTGACTGGCGCTTGGTGTGGCGCCAACAGCTGACAGTGCGCGAGTTTCGTCAACCTCGCTAACAGTGAACGTTTTTTAACTCACTAAAAAAAATAGAAGAGTTGAAGAACTGAAAATTTGAATAAATGACGAACAAAATAAACCGGCCGTCACTGCGCGGCCGGTTTTTTTAGCGACAAGCTGGTTACTTTGCCAACTCAACTCAAATCAACTCAAACTGCCAGCCCGTAAGACGGCATGTGCCAAGCATATCGTAAAGGGCAGGGGCTGATTCACTGCACTTTGACCTGCATGATGCCGCCTTTAAAGAGGCCCAAATACAGATAATTTTGTTGCTGACGGGTAACTAGCAACATACTACGCACTCCGCCGTAAAAGTCGCTACTTCCTTGATATTGCATACGTTTCCAGCTTTGTCCCGCATCATCGGACCATTGTAAAATCAGCGGTTGTGGCTCGGAATATTTTTTGTCCCAACCGGCGGTATACAGCCGCTCATTGCGTGCGGGGTCAATCATTACGTCAAAATAGAAACGGTAATCGACATCGGGTAATAGATTTTTCCAGTGCGCGCCTTGATCGCTGCTCATCACAATGCCGCCCTCACCACAGGCATAAATACGCTGGCCGGCAAAACGAACGTTGTAATAAACACTGGGATCGGGCAATAACTTTTGAAACATTTGCTCATGGCCGTCAGCCAGCCGGTAGCTGAACAATACACCATCTTCAATAGCACCTTGGCCGCCCCACCACAGCCGACTGCGGTCTGGCGCTTGTGCCAAGGCACTTTTGGGCTGGCCAAAGCCGCCCCAAAAACCCTGTAACGGCTGCCAGCTGATACCAAGGTTGTCAGAAGCTGCCAATACGCTGACCCCGGTGCCGTATAAGCGTTTTTGGACTTTGTCGTAAAGTAAGGCATAAACAGCTTCATGCTCGCCATCGGCGCCAAAGGGGCGTCGCACTTCTTGCCAATTGGCGCCGGCATCAAAACTTTCTTGGATCTGATGGCTGGTCATGCCATCGTCATGCTCAATAGACACCGCCGCCAGCCAATGTTGATCGTCAATTTGTGCCAGATCGCGCAGCGCAAAACCTTTTAAGCCTAATAACTTCCAGCTGTCTTGCTGCTGTTGATATAAACCATTGTCGGTCAATGCCAAAATGTTATCTTGCTGCTGATATAACCGCTCCACCACCCGTCCGCTCAAACCTTGATGGCTAAACACAAAAGGAGCTGGCTCCACGCTCGGCGGTTTAGATAAAGGCGCCGCACTGTCACCGCAAGCCACCAGCCCAAAGCAACACCCCAGTAACATCATCAAACGTACAAGCATAAATTCTCCTTTGGCAGTTCGGCACTTCGTTACAAAATCAAAGATAAAATCGTTTATGGCAACATCTTTGTTGTGAAAGTATGTAATGAATATGCAATCTATGCGTTAACTTGCATACTGGCAACAGCGAAGAAGAGCGAAAATCGCCATTTTGGCGATTAATACACTTGAGCCGCCGTCATCAACAAAACTCTCGGCGGCGCCGAGGAGCATGAATGTTAAAATGGATGACTGTCCGAGGATACTCGTTGGCACAGTTGAATGATTGGCGTGATTGGCGTGATTGGTATGGTTGGTATTTTGTGTTTTCTAAGAGCGAATTGGGGCGATTGGGAGCTGCGATTGTTTGCACATTGAATGTCGGCTGGAGTCTTCAGGCGCAATAAAATGAGCTTATAACCACCTCGCTATTACTTTGTGTGTTCCGATAACTTCGCTTAGATTGCACTATTGTTTTTTTAGTGAATTAACATCTAATTGCCGAAATGAACGTTTTTTAAAAGCCAACTTTGTCCGTCCTTTGAAACGGCCTCCATCATCCAGGTAATATGTTGACGTCATGTTGCTCATTCGCTTAGGGTTCACTAGTCTTAATACGATTTTCAAACATCAAACATGTGGTGTAAATCATCAACCTTAGTAAACGCAAGAAGGTGGTATATGAATGAAATCGAAGTAGTAAACATGAATGCATCGGTTGAATTGAATCGCGATGGTTTTTTTCGTGATGTGCTTCGGCATTTAACTGGAACTTTGCAGGATGTCGTTGGTATTGACGACGCTTCTGGATTTGTTAGTGTTGTGGGTCAGCGCATTGGTGATGAATTAAATGCCCAGTACAAATCGGCACTGCAACTGGAAAAATTAGACCCAGAGCAGGTTACTGCGGTTTTGCTGAGCCTCAAGCATAAAATTTCAGGAGACTTTATTTTAGTCTCGCAAACGGCTGAAAAAATTATTTTACAAAGTACCAGCTGCCCTTTTGGTGACAAGGTTAAAGGTCGACCTTCATTGTGTATGATGACCTCTAATGTGTTTGGCGTGATCGCTGCCGAAAATTTGGGCTATGCAAAAGTTCAACTCAGCGAAACCATCGCCACTGGCAGTGATGGATGCAAAGTGGTGATCTATTTACAACAAAACCAAGAATCAAATGACGCAATTGGCATCGACTATTTTCAAGGATAATAGGGCATTATGGAGCAAGTTGAGCTGTACGAATTGTTCGGCGATTTTCCAGTCGCGTTATTAGTCGTCACGAAAGAAGGTGTTGTTGTGGCAGCTTCAAAAGCTGCTGCCTCGATGTTAGGCGCGACACCCCAACAACTCGTTTCTAGCAAACTTTCGACTTTCAGCCATCGGGCTGAGCAAGAAATTATTGATGTGTTAAAACATTGTAGCCGAACCACCAAGTCTACTTTAGTCCCTCTAAAGTTAATCAATACCGAAAATCAGAGCATTTTATCTTCTAGAGGTTGTTTGTTTAAACCAGCTTTCGCGAAAAATGATCAAGCAAAAAAAATAATCATCTATTTAGAGT
>JBBKWN010000170.1:0-6207 GCA_037968955.1 Rheinheimera sp.
AGGGTTAAAGCGGTAACTAATTGCATAAAAAAGGCCTGCGACATCTCTGTTGCAGGCCTTTATACATCAACCAGTGGATCGGTCAACCGATCTGGAAAGTGCTTAACTGATCGGCATTACACTTCAACGTGGGGTTTTGTTTATTTATTGCCGTTTCTGCGCATACTTTTACTGCAAATGTGCTGCTCATGCCTTATCTAGTCATACCTTTGCTGGCAAGTAACTCATCGGCACCCTGCCAACGTCTAGACAAAATCAGAGAAAAACTCGTTGCAGTCCACGACCTTTCGTTCAGGAGCTTCAGCGCTACTCGTGCCTAAATACAAATAACCTACGATTTCATCGTCATCGCCCAAACCGAGTGTTTGTTTGACAAATTCATATTGGGTATAAGCACCCGTACGCCAAATGCCACCAAAGCCAAGCGCAAATGCCGCTTGTTGCATCGCCATTACCGCGCAAGCAGCTGATTGCACTTGTTCCTGCAGCGGTATTTTATGATGCTCTGTACACTTGGCAATGCAGGCAATGACCATCGGTGCCCGTAGCGGTAACTGACGCGCGCGCTCTAGAATTTCATTGGCAAGCGACGGATCGTCCTCGACGGCCGCTTCAGCAAAAATATCCCCCAGTTTTGTCAGCGCGGTACGACCGCTAAACACCACAAAACGCCATGGTTTTAAACCGCCATGATCAGGTACCCGCAATGCGGCTTGTTTAATCAGAGTTAATGCTTCACCACTCGGTGCCGGCTCAATCAATCGCGGCGAAGAATAGCGGGTGGTTAATAAGGTGATCGCATCCATAAAGTCAGCCCTTGGGGAAAATTCTCAGTAAGGCTAGCAAATAAAGGCGATGCAAGACAGTAGTTTTCATCAGGTTAGGACTTTTTTGCCGCTCTGATCATCAATGGCGCTATAGCACTAGGTGCCAAACTCGATGCCAAGACCATTGCTCAATTGGCTAAATCAACCAAAGCACGGCCATAACCCGCAAATTCAAAGTAAAACGCCGTTTGCCAAGAGCAGAAACGAGCACCATCCACTGCAATATACCGCGCCTTTCATCGTATTTAACTGAGCACTTTAACTGAGCACTTTAATTGAGCCATCTCGCTGAGCCATGTAACTGAGCTTAGCTATTGAGTGCGCGCTGATAGAGTTGTTGATAATGCACCGCCGCCTGATCCCAACCAAAATATTGCTGCATCGCGCGCTGTTGAACAATCTGGTACTCGCGCTGGTCCATATATAAAGCCTCGGCCTGATACAAAGCCGCGACAACGCCCTCCACCGAAGGTTGCTCAAACGAGATCCCCGTCGCACCGGGGTTACCCAGTCCGACCACCGTATCTTTTAAGCCGCCAGTGGCTCGAACTATCGGCAAGGTGCCATAGCGCAAACTATAAATCTGATTCAGGCCACAAGGTTCAAATAAACTCGGCATCAGAAAAAAGTCACCAGCAGCTTCCAGTTGATGGGAAAAATCTTCGTCAAAACCTTCGATAAATCGAAACTTCGAAGCAAATTGTTGCTGCAATTCTTTTAACGGCTGAATAAATTGTTGCTCGCCGGTACCCATCATCACCACCTGCGCACTGGTACTCGCAAGCCACTGCGCAAGGGCAGGAATCAGATAGCTAAAACCTTTTTGTCCAGTCACCCGGCTCACCGCTACCAAGAGCGGCACTTGGCTATCAGCCAATGCCACATGCTCGCGCACATTCGCTTTACATAACGCTTTACCTTGTAAATTGGTGGCGCTGTAGCGCGCGCTTAATGCCGGATCGGTCGCCGGATCCCAGCGACTATAATCACAGCCATTTAAAATGCCGCTAAAATCGGCTTGCCGCGCTTGATAAAGCTGACTTAAACCATTGGCGGCAGGCTCGGATAACAACTCCTCTCGATAACCTTCACTGACGGTATTGAGCTGACTGGCATGTTGTACACCCATACTTAACATTGACAAGGCCACTTGCTGCGGCACCTCATCGTTGCTCAGGCCAAGTGCCGGTAATTCATGCCAGCCAAGCCCCTGCTGATAAGCCGCATTGTGAATACTCAAGACAAACCGACTATGTTGCAGCTTGCCCTGTTGTTGCAGTTGTTTTAGATAAACCGCACCGAGCGCTGCCTGCCAGTCATGCCCATGAATAATGGCAGGCGTGTCGTTGGCAGGAAGTTGCGCCAGATATGCTAAGGCCGCTTTACAGAAAAATGCAAAACGTAACGCGTTGTCTGGATAAGCGTGCTCTCCGTCATCGTAGGGGCGCGGTCGGTTAAAAAAATCATGATGTTCGATCAGGATTATTTGCAGATCGCTGTCGACTAAATGCCGCACAGCAGCACCGAGTTGTTGACCATGAAGTTCAACATACACCGACTGCCACTGCTCTTGCACCGGCAACGCATATAACGCGCGGTATCGCGGCAGCATGATCGTCAATTGGTGTCCCTGCTGGCGCAATGCTTGCGCCAGCCCTCGGGTTGCATCCGCCAAACCACCAGTTTTCAGCAAACCTTCGAATTCACTACATAAAAACACTATTTGCATGTCAAACCTTATACACCTGCAACGTCTTTGGTTTAATCAAAACCAACCATCGAACCCTTTGGGATCACCACGACGCCATCCGGCGACACATGAAACCGAGCTTTATCGAGTACCGGATCTTCCCCAATAATAGTGCCTGGTGCAATTTTTACATCTTTGTCGATAATTGCCCGACGAATGCGACAACCCCGGCCGATGTCGTTATTACCCATCAACACACTTTTTTCTATATAACCGTGACTGTGCACGTGCACGTTGTAACCCAAAATAGAATGATAAACGATAGAACCACTGACGATACAACCTGCCGCGACCATCGAGCTAATGGCCTGACCGGTACGATTGGCTTCATCATGCACAAACTTGGCTGGCGGCACCGGCGGGGTATAACCACGAAGTGGCCAATATTTATTATATAAATCGATTGGTGGCACCACCGAAATCAGATCCATATTCGCTTCATAATACGAATCGATAGTGCCCACGTCACGCCAATAACCCCAGGCCTCCTCTTTTTCGCCGCGAATAATATTGGTCGAAAAATCGTAAACGTAGACATCACCTTGTGGAAACAATTTCGGAATAATGTTGTGACCAAAATCGTGTTTGGAATCATGAACTTTAGCATCTTCCTCTAACACATCAACCAGACACTTGGCTTCAAAAATGTAATTACCCATTGATGCCAGTACAAAGCCAGGTTTGCCCGGAATAGTTTTTGGATTGGATTTTGGTTTCTCTTCAAAGCCGATCATTTTTCCGTTGGCATCCACTTCAATGACGCCAAATTCATGCGCCTGCGAAATGGGCACCGGTATTGCAGCAACGGTCAATTTGGCGTTGTGTTGACGATGAAAATCCAGCATCTGCCGCACGTCCATCTTATAGATATGGTCGCCACCAAACACACAGACATGTTCCGGGTCCAGGCCATGAATGAGATGCAGGTTTTGATAAACCGCATCAGCGGTCCCCAGATACCAGTGTTTACCAGTTTGCATTTGCGCCGGAATAGGGTCAATAAAACGATTGGTTAAGCCAGTCACCCGCCAAGCGCGGCTTAAATGCTTCATCAATGAATGTGACTTAAATTGGGTGATCACGAAAATCTGTAGTAAGTCCGAATTTACGAAGTTATTCAGAACAAAGTCGATAATCCGGTAGTTGCCGCCAAAAGGTACTGCGGGTTTAGCACGGATCCCGGTAAGTGGAGCCAGTCTGGTGCCTTCACCACCGGCTAAAATCATTGTTAATACACCTGACATCTAAGACTCCCTGTTACTGATTACGATGACGGGTCAAGAATTTGCGATGCCAACCCGTCAATTTTATTCCCATCGTTTTAAGGCGGCGTATAGCAGACTGAGCTTTATCGTCCGTGGCATATCACGCAACGACATGCCAAGACGCTTACTCATTCGACCGCACGACTTCAGACACTTTGGGTAAGGGTATTGCCAACAAGGTATAGCAAAGCCGATACCATAATTGAAATAACACCGATAAATCCTTGTACTCTTGGAAATAACTGCATGGTGTGACGCTTAATGTATGTCGTGGGTATGGCAAGTGTGTGACAATCTGCGCCATTTTGGTGCAGATTGAAATATTTGCACCAGCACGGCACAACATCAAACTGTCATCATTGTAATACCGCCAATAATGCACTGATGGCAAGCAAAATCAGCAATTTTTAGAAAAATCTGCAGAAAATCGGGCGCTCAGAGAATTGAGCGCCGAAGTGAAAGAAAACAACGTCTCAATCAAATACGTGCCGCCAATTCCGCCCCTTGGCGAATGGCACGTTTTGCATCGAGCTCAGCCGCCACATCGGCCCCACCAATCAAATGCACACTGCAGCCACGGTCGATTAAACCCTGCTGCAGGGCACGTTGTGGCTCCTGCCCGGCACAAATCACCACGTTATCAACATCAAGACAACGCTGTTGGCCTTCTAATTCAACCCAAAGGCCTTCGTCGTCAATGCGCAAATATTGTGCACCGGACAACATATCCACACCTTTTTTCTTTAACGCTGCGCGATGGATCCAGCCGGTCGTTTTACCAAGTCCGGCGCCAACTTTGCTGTTTTTACGTTGTAGTAGGAATACTTTGCGTGACGGCAATGTCGGCGTTTGATCGGGTAACAGAGCACCACGGCTTTGAAAATCTTTATCAATGCCCCAGTCTTTTAGCCAAGCATCGGGCTGCAAGGTTAACGAGTGTGGCTCTGTCAGATATTCCGCAACATCAAAACCGATGCCACCGGCGCCAATGATGGCCACTTTTTCACCTACCGGCCGATGATCACGCAGCACATCCAGATAACTCAATACTTTGGGGTGATTAAAACCCGTCAAGTCCAAATCACGCGGTACAATGCCGGTCGCAAGTACAATTTCGTCAAAACCAGCACCTGCCAGAGAGTCGACACTTTGCAGTGTTCCTAATTCGCGCTTGACCGCATGAAGTGTCAGCATTCGGTCGAAATAACGGATGGTCTGATGAAACTCTTCCTTGCCAGGAATTTGCTTGGCGTAATTAAACTGACCGCCAATCTGCGTTTCTTTATCAAACAGCGTCACCTGATGCCCGCGCTGTGCCGCATATACGCTAAAGGCCATGCCAGCAGGTCCAGAGCCCACTACAGCGATTTTTTTCGGTGTGGCGGCAGCGGCAAAATTAAGTTCAGTTTCATAACAAGCGCGGGGATTGACCAAGCAGCTTGCGCGTTTATTTTGAAATACATGGTCAAGACACGCTTGGTTACACGCAATACAGGTGTTAATTTCATCGGCTTTACCAGCCGCGGCCTTGTTGACAAACTCAGCGTCAGCCAAGAATGGTCGGGCCATACAGACTAAATCGGCCTCACCACGCGCCAGAATATCTTCTGCAACTTGTGGGTCGTTAATCCGATTAGTAGCCACCACCGGAATAGTCACTTGCTGCTTGATACGACCGGTGATCCAGCTGAATGCTGCTCGCGGGACCATAGTGCCGATAGTTGGCACCCTAGCCTCATGCCAGCCAATGCCGGTGTTAATCATCGTCGCACCGGCTTGCGCCACCGCTTTGGCCAATGCGACGACTTCATCGTAACTGTTGCCATCTTCCACCAGGTCGAGCATTGACAGCCGGTAAATGACAATGAAGTTTTTGCCACACACTTCGCGTACCGCGCGAATGGTGTCTAAGGCGAAGCGACAACGGTTATCGAAACTACCGCCCCATTCGTCGGTACGTTGGTTCGTGCGCTGGCAAATAAACTGATTAATTAGATAACCTTCAGATCCCATAATTTCGACACCATCGTAACCAGCTTTTTGCGCTAGTTTGGCCGAGTTGGCAAAATCTTTGATGGTATTGCGCACCTGCCGCGCCGACATTTCTGAGGGTTTAAAAGGGGTAATAGGCGATTGAATTTTACTCGGTGCGACACTAAATGGATGATAACCGTAACGACCCGCATGCAATAATTGCATACAAATTAACGCACCATGCTGATGAACAGCAGCCGTCACTTGTTTATGTTTTGCCGCTTGCCAAAACCAACTTAACTGGCTGCCAAAAGGGACTAAGTTACCGCGAAAATTTGGGCTAATGCCACCGGTAATAATCAGTCCTACCCCGCCTTTGGCACGTTCGGCG